>NZ_JACARK010000276.1:0-9528 GCF_013386655.1 Pseudomonas sp. K5002
TAATCCGCAACACCAGGTCACGCCCCGCCTTGGCCGGGCGCTCATGGGTACCGGGAGCGCCGCGTGAGGTGATCTGGCTGCCCTGCTCCAGCTGCGCCTGACGCACCTGCAGTTGCAACGCGGTGCTACCGGGCACGATGGCGATTCGCGCGTCGCGGCCCAGGTGCAGTTCATCCACGGTCACCTGGGTGATATTGGCGGGAATCAGCAAGGTGCCGTAATCCGCCACGTCCAGTCGCTCCAGTTGCAACACACCACTGCTGTTGGGCAGGCGCATCAACGAGTTGGTCTCGACGCTGACGCTCTGGGCCAGGGCAATGGGGCTGACCAGCAGGGCCAACAGAAAAACCTTACGCATGATTGGCCTCCTTGTTTACATCATTAGCCGATGTCGGCGTCGAAAAGCTCTGCACATGGAACATACCCACCAGCAGGATCTGCAAGCGGTCACGCCAGGGATGGGCACGGGTTTTCACACTGCCGTTGAACAACAGCAGTTCCAGAACATGGGTCAGCAACAACAGGCTGCCGGCCAGGTTGACCAACAGGTGGAACGGGTTGATCAGCGGTGTGATCAGGTTGACCACCACCACGACCCAGAACAGCAACGTCAAGAATTTACCCAGCCCCCAAAACACCTTCATCCCGCACGCTCCCCTTGCACATTATTCTTTGGGCGCACAGTAACGACTTCTACAGGCGTTGTGCCAGTGAAGGATTAAAAAATTGATGAAGGGGCCCCTGGGGATTCCGCAGGGGCCTTGAGGCGGGGTCAGCGGTTGATCTGAATTTCCACGCGGCGGTTCAGCGCGCGGCCATCAGCGGTTTTGTTATCGGCTACGGGGTGGCTTTCGCCGGCGCCGGTCACGGAGACAAAACTGCTGCGCGGGATGCCGGAACTGACCAGGTAGTCGGTCACCGAATGAGCGCGTCGTTCAGAGAGTTTCTGGTTGTAGGCATCTTTACCGACACTGTCGGTATGCCCGCTGACGCGCAGCTGCGCACTCGGGGCCTCTTTTTTCAGGCGGGTGGCAATCACGTCGAGCTTGGTTTTGTCGGCAGCCGTGAGCTTCGCGGAGTCGAACTCGAAGTGCACGTCACGAATCACGATGGTTTCTTCCTTGACCACCACCACTTCCTCTTGAACCACCGCTACCGGCACCGGAGGGCAGCCATTGGCGTCGACCTGCACGCCTTTTGGCGTGCCAGGGCACTTGTCGCGGCTGTCCGGTACGCCATCGCCGTCCTCGTCACCGTCGCCATGCACCCAGCAATAGGCGCCAGCCATGCCGCCAATCAGCAGTGCGCCGTAGCCTGCATAGGACGAGCTTTGGGTCGCACCAATGGCAGCACCGGTCACACCGCCGACGGCGGCACAGGTGGGCCAGTCGGTTTTTTGCAAGCCTGCGCAACCTGTCAATACTCCGGTTAGCAGAACCAAGGGTAGAGCTGTCCGCATGATGCTCAT
This sequence comes from Pseudomonas sp. K5002, assembly GCF_013386655.1. NCBI lineage: Bacteria > Pseudomonadati > Pseudomonadota > Gammaproteobacteria > Pseudomonadales > Pseudomonadaceae > Pseudomonas > Pseudomonas sp. K5002. The sequence goes on from NZ_JACARK010000276.1 coordinate 1,469, forward strand.
CTGACTTTCTCCTGAGGGGATCGGCGGGGGCCGACGAGTGGAGTAAAGACGGCTCTTTTCATCTGCGCCAGCGTGTCACACCCCAGTATTCATTGGGCCGAGCGGTTTATTCTCGCCGCCCGCTCTAGGCCCGCACGCTCAGGCAGGCTAGTCTCTACGGTCCTGATGTGAGGATCTTCGATGACTGCCGGTATTTCTTCCCGTACACCCCAGCAAGCGCTCGCTGCGCTGCTTGATCTTCACGCGCCCAAACGCCTGTTGTTATTGGGCGCCAGCCAGTTCCCGGCGCTGGATGCCTTTAAGGAAGCACACCCGGATACCGTGGTGTCCTTCGCCGAGCCCGGCCCCTTGCCCACCGACCTCGCGGCCCAGCGTTTTGACCTGGCACTGGCGGTCGGTTGCCTGGAACACCTGTCAAAACCTGCGGGCCTGACCTTGCTGGGGGGCATTCGCAACCTCAATGCCAGTCGCATTGCGGTGCTGGTGGACCTGGAGGCCTGCCACTGGAAAGACACCGATTTCTTCTCCCTGGCCCTGCAAGCCAGCGAGCGTTTCCAGCGCGACGATCAGGTTTTGACGCTGTTTACCTATGATCTGCTTGACTATAAACAGGTGCCGGATTGGCTGAACGCCCGCTTCTGGGCCAACCCGCAAAATTTTGGAAAGTATTGGTGGTAACCCGATGAGTACATCCATTTGCCCCTGCGGCAGCGGCAACCTGCTGGATGCCTGCTGCGGTCATTATCACGCCGGCCACCCGGCCCCCTGCGCCGAAGCGTTGATGCGTTCGCGCTACAGCGCCTATGTGCTGGGCCTGGTGGACTACCTGGTGGCAACCACCCTGCCTGCGCAGCAAGCCGGGCTGGACACCACCGCCATCGGCGCCTGGAGCGCCCAAAGCACCTGGCTGGGCCTTTCAGTGGAAAGCTCCGAGGTGTTCGGCGGCCAGCCGGAACACGCCTTCGTGACCTTTACCGCTCGCTGGCATGACAGCACCGGCGAACACAGCCACCGCGAGCGCTCATCTTTCGTACAGAACAATGAGCACTGGTACTTTATCGACCCGACAGTGGACGTGAAGGCCGGGCGTAATGACGCCTGCGTGTGTGGCAGCGGGCAGAAATTCAAGAAGTGCTGTTCCGGCTACCTCTGACATTCATTGATACCCGACAGGCTCTCGCTTGCTATGCTGACTCTTCACACGGAGTAACGGCATGGTTTCTCAGGCGCGGGTATTCAGGACTTACAGCCTTCTGCTGGCATTGATGCTGGGGCTCTCCGGCTGCGCGTCGTGGTTCGCCGACGATACGCCCGCCCCCGAGGTGCGTCTGGTCAAGGTCGACCCCGTGCGGGTCAAGTTGCTGGAGCAGAAGTTCAAGCTCTATTTCCGCGTGGATAACCGTGACGACAACGACCTGACCGTACGCGGCCTGGTTTACAAGGTCAGCCTCGGCACGATGGTGCTGACCGAAGGCGAGTCCAACGAATGGCTGACCGTGCCACCCCACAGCCACGCTTTTTTCCGGGTATCGGTGCGCACCAACCTGTGGCCGCAGATCCGCGATGTGGTCGACATGCTGAAAAATCCGCGCGATCCCGTGCCCTATCGTCTTGAAGGCGAGTTGAAAACCGGTTTATTTATCGGGAACGACGTGCAGGTGTTGCGCAATGGCGAGATAATCCCCGGCGATTTTATTCCGGAGCGACATCGATGACTCAGCAACCCCATGTCCATGGTCCCGACTGCAACCACGATCACGATCATCATGATCACGACCACGGCCATGTCCACGGCCCGAACTGCGGCCACGCTCACCAGGAGCCGGTGCGCAATACGTTGAAGGACGTGGGTCGTAACGATCCTTGCCCGTGCGGCAGCGAGAAGAAATTCAAGAAGTGCCACGGGGCTTGAGTTAAGAAACCCGATTCTCGAAACACTGCACATCCAAATGTGGGAGCGGGCTTGCTCGTGAAAGCGCAGTGTCAGTCAACCTCTCTGTTACTGATACACCGCTTTCGCGAGCAAGCCCGCTCCCACATTTAGCCTGCATTTCAAGGCCAGGATTTGCGCTGAAACTCCAACACCACCTCCAATCCCCCACCCTCCCGATTGCTCAAGCCCAACCGCCCGTCATGGGCACTGGCGATCGTATGCGCGATACTCAGCCCCAGCCCGTAACCACCGGTTTCCACATTGCGTGAGCCTTCCACCCGGTAAAACGGCTCCATCACCTGTTCCAGTTGCTCCTGGGGAATCCCCGGCCCACGGTCGCTGATGACAATCTTCAAGCTGTCCGCCTTGTCCTCTACCCGCACCACCACCTCGGAGCCATAACGCACCGCGTTCTCCAGCAGGTTCTGCACACAACGCTTGAGACTGCGGGCATACCCCGGCAATGGCTGTTTGGCCCGCCCTTCTATCGTCACCGTCTCGCCCACGTCCTGCAGGTCCGCCTGCAAGCTTTGCAGCAAGGCGTTGATGTCGATGTTCTGGCGCTTCTCGTTGATTTCGCCGCTGCTGACGAAGTCCAGGGTGCTGGAAACCATGTGCTCCATTTCTTCCAGGTCGCTGCGAAAACGCTCCTTAGTGCGGTTGTCGTCGAGCATTTCCGTACGTAACCGCAGGCGCGTAATGGGCGAGCGCAGGTCGTGGGAAATCGCCGCCAGGAAGCGCGTGCGCTCGGCGATGTTGGCGATCAGCCGCTGCTGCATGGCGTTGAACGCCTGGGCGGCACGGCGCACTTCGGTGGGCCCATCGAGGGCCAGCGGTGGCCGCTGGATGTCCCGGCCCAAGGCTTCGGCAGCCTTGGCCAGGGCGTTGAGCGGGCGAATGGCCAGGCGCACCGCCACCAGGGCAATGATCACCAGCACCAATACCCGCAGCAGATAAATGCGCATCACGTAATCGAACAGCAAGTCCATCGGCGAAGTACTGGTCCAGCCTTGTTCCTCGGTGGCCTGCACCTGCAGCCAGCGCCCGTCCGGCAAACGCAGGTCAATCAGGAATTGCCCCACCACAGGCCTGGAGCTGAGCAGAGTCGACAGCCCGGCATGGTGGCCCTCGGCATCCAGCAACTTGAGGCTCAACAGATGCAGGTTCTGGGTGTAGCCGGTTTTCTCCGAGAGCACTTTATTCAGCAAGCGCTCGGTGGCCTGGTCGCTGTCGCTGATGCTGCTTGTCACATCACTGGCCTGGTCACTCAGGGTCAGGCGAAAGCGCGGCGTATCAAGCAGCTTGATCAGCACATCCGCCTGCGCCGGATCGCTGTGTACCAACCGCACCACGTCCGCCAGCCGCGTGGCGATCAGCCGGCTGGGGATTTCCAGCACCTGGCCGTGGCGCATGTCGTACCAGATGCTGCTGGTCAGGGCCTGAGCCGCGAGCATGCCGCTGACCAGGATCAGCACCAGCCGGCCGAACAGCGAACGCGGCAGCAGTTTCACGATTGCAGCGCCACGTCGTCGGCGGTGAGCATGTAACCCTCGTTGCGCACGGTCTTGATCAACCCGGCCGGCAACTGCGAGCGCAGTCGGCTGACGCACACATCAATCGAGCGGTCGAACGGCGTGCTGTCTTTGTCGAACACGTGGTTGAGCAAAAAGTCGCGGCTCAGCGGCCGGTTGGGATGCTGCAATAACAGGCGCAACACCCGGTAATCGGAGTTGCCGAGGCTGACCACCACGCCTTCCGGCGAAAGCAATTGGCGGGCCCGGGTGTCCAGCTGCCAGCCGGCAAAGCTGATGCTCGGTGCTTCATCGAGCCGCGCCCGGTCCGGAAAACTCTGCACCCGGCGCAGCACCACTTTGATCCGCACCAGCAACTCCCGCGGGTCGAACGGCTTGGGCAGGTAATCGTCGGCGCCGATTTCCAGGCCGACGATCCGGTCGATCAGCGTGCCCTTGGCGGTGAGCATGATCACCGGCGTATTGGAGCTGACGCGCAATTCGCGGCACAAACTCAGGCCGTCTTCGCCGGGCAACATCAGGTCGAGGACGATCAGGTCGATGACATTCAGCGCCAGGCGGCGGCGCATTTCCTTGCCGTCGCCGGCGGTGGACACCTGGAAGCCGGCGTCACTCAGGTAGTCGCACAGCAATTGGCGGATTTGCGGGTCGTCATCAACGATCAGCAGGTGGTCTTGCTTGGCCATGGGGCAATTCGTCCGAAACTCAAAAGGCAGGAGATAGCCGAAACTTCAGCCAGGAGTACGCGCAAATGTAATGGAATGTTGTGGGAAGCGGTAATCACGCATCCACATTACAAAGCCACGGCATGGCGGCCGGTATCGGTCTTTAGACTACCGAATCTAAATGAGATTAATTGTAATTTAGCCTAGGTCACTCCGAATGCCATTGCCTACCCCTCGCGCCCTGTCGCTGCAATCTACCCTTGCGCCGATGTTCGGCCTGCTTGCCGCCGGCAGCGTTTCTCCCACCGCCTGGGCCGATGCGCCGGTGGCGGCGTCGAATGATTCAGTGCTGAGCCTGCCGGAAATCAAGATCGACGGTGAAGCCACTTCCGCCTTTAAAGTCGACCGGGTGACCTCGGCAAAAATCAGCCAGCCGCTGCTTGATGCCCCGCAAAGCGTAACCATCGTCCCGCAGCAAGTGCTCAAGGAGCAAAACGCGCAGACCTTGCAGGAAGTGTTGCGCAACGTGCCGGGCATCACCTTCATGTCCGGCGAAGGCAACCTGGGCTGGGGCGACCTGTTTTCGATTCGCGGGTTTTCCTCGGAGCAGAGCCTGACCGTCGACGGTGTGCGCGATGCCGGCCAATCGACCCGCACCGACACCTTCAACCTGCAACAGGCAGAAGTGTTCAAGGGCACCGGCTCGATCGAATCCGGCGTTTCCGCGGTAGGCGGCAGCGTCAACCTGGTGAGTAAAGAGGCGCATCTGGGGGATGCCAACAAACTCTCGGCCGGCATCGGCACCGACAGCTACCGCCGCCTCACCGGCGATTTCAACCAACAACTGAATGACACCACCGCCCTGCGCATCAACCTGATGAAGCACTACAACCAGGTGGCCGAGCGTGACGACGTGGACTACGACCGCTGGGGCATCGCGACCTCCCTCGGCTTCGGCCTGGGCACCGACACCCGCCTGTTTATCGACACCTTCTACCAGAAGGACGACAACACGCCGGACGGCGGTGTGCCGATCCAGCGCGGCACCGACGGCGACCGCATGCCGGGAGTCAAGCGCTCCAACTGGTATGGCGACTCGCACCTGTACACCCAGCAGACCAAAACCACTTCGCTGACCACCCGCTTCGAGCATGATTTCGACTGGAACGAAGCGACCCTGAAGAACCAGACCAAGTGGGAGCGTACCGACAACTTCGCGGTGCTCTCGCCCGCGCGCTTCTTCGCCGCCAACGGCAATGGCCAAAAAACCTGCACCGGCACGCGCTGTGCGACCTTGGGCTACACCGGCGTAGGACCGATCAGCCAAGTGCCCGGCAGCACGGTAAATGCCTACCCGGGATACGCCAACAGCGGTAACACCGCCTACGGTATTTTGCGAGGGAGCGACTTCGGCCAGTCGACGCGCTATACCATCCTCGACAACCAGACCGACTTCGCCTTCAAGCTCAATACCGGCGGGCTGGAACACGCGGTGGTCAGCGGGCTCGAGTTCTATCACGAGACCTACGGCGGCCTGAAACGCAACGCCGAAGTGCCGGCCGGCGATCTGTTCTTCGACATGAACGACCCGAACCACAGCTTCGCCAGCAACGAAGTGACCAAGGGTGAAGGCCAGCCACGCTCAGTGATCGACAACGCCGGCATCTACCTGGGCGATACCGTCACCCTGAATGAACAGTGGCAAGTGCTCGGCTCCCTGCGCTACGACAACTGGCAGGCCAAAACCACCCAGCGTGGCCAAGCGTCCATCGACAGCACCGACGGTGCCGTGAGCGGCCGGGTCGGCGCGGTGTACAAGCCGTTGCCTAACGGCAGCATCTACGTGTCCTACAGCGAAGCGGCACAACCGTCAGCCCTGGGCGCGTCGACCAACAACCAGATCTACGGCGCCGCGAGCACCAGCAACTACACCCCGGCCAAGTCGAAGACCTACGAGATCGGCACCAAGTGGGACATTGCCCACGACCTGCTGAACGTCACCGCCGCGATCTTCCGCACCGAACTGGACAACTCCTGGGAATACCAGGACGGCGAAAGCGCTCCGGTACGCGCCCTCCCCGCCAAGCGCGTAGACGGTGTGGAACTGGGCCTGCAAGGCAATATCAGCCCGCGCTGGACGGTGTACAGCGGGTTCTCCGCGCTGAAAAGCACCCAGACCAAAGGGGCCAACAAAGGCGAGGAAGCCAAGAACGTTCCCGACCTGACCGCCAACCTGTGGACCACCTACGCCGTCACCGACGACCTGAGCCTGAGCTACGGCGCGCAATACGTAGGACGCCGCCGCTACAGCGACAACAAATACGTCGGCGGCCTGAACAACAACAGCAGCTACGCCACCGGCCCGTCCGGCGTGTACGCGATCTACACCCGCGACCACGAAAAAGCCCCCGGCTACTGGCTCAACAACGTGGCTGCGCAATACAAAGTGACCAGGCAAACCACGGTCAATCTCAACCTGAACAACGTGTTTAACAAGTTCTACTACAGCCAGATCGGCGCGTCCCTGGACGGCTTCCAGCTCTACGGCATTCCGGGCGCCGGGCGCACGCTCACCGCCAGTGTCGACTATGAGTTTTAAGCCGTGCTGATCGAAATCCCCGGCCTGTTGAGTGCCGAAGAAGTCGAGGTGGCCGTCGCCACCCTGCTCGATCAACCGTGGGTCGACGGCAAGGTCACCGCCGGGCAACGCTCGGCCAGGGCGAAAAACAACCGGCAGCTGTCGGAAGACGCGCCGGTAGCGATTCGCCTGGGTGAGCAGATTCTGTCTCGGCTGTCGGACAACGCGCTGTTCATGTCCGCCGCCCTGCCGAAGAAAATCTACCCGCCGCTGTTCAACCGCTACAGCGGCGGCGAGGCCTTCGACTGGCATATCGACAATGCGATTCGCGGCCTCAAGGGCGTGCGCGAACGGGTGCGCACCGACATCTCCGCCACCTTGTTCCTGGCTGATCCGGCCAGCTACGACGGCGGCGAACTGGTGATCCGCGACACCTTCGGCGAGCACTCGGTGAAGCTGACCGCCGGGCACCTGCTGATTTATCCCGGCAGCAGTTTGCACAAGATCAACCCGGTCACCCGCGGCGAGCGCATCGCCAGTTTCTTCTGGATCGAAAGCCTGGTGCGCGAAGACAGTCAGCGCCAACTGCTGCTGGACATGGACGTGGCGATTCAACGCCTCACCGCGCAACACGCCGACGACCACGCATTGCTGCAACTGAGCGGCGCCTATCACAACCTTTTGCGGCGCTGGAGCGATGTCTGATGCGCCGCCTTCACCTGGAGTTCTCGCCATGCTGAAACCCCGCAACTTCCTCAAGCTGGGCGCGCTGTTTGCCGTGCTGATCCTCGGCCACGCCGAAACCGCCGCCGCCCATGAAGTCACCGACGTGCTGGGCCGCAAGGTCGAGGTGCCAGACCACGTGCAACGCGTGGTGCTCGGCGAAGGCCGGCTGATTTCGGCCTTTGCCTTGCTGGACAAGGACGCGCCATTCCAACGGATTGTCGGCTGGCAGAATGACTTGAAACTGTTGGACGCCCACACCTATAACGCCTACGTGGCGAAATTTCCGACGGTAAAAGACATTCCGCTGATTGGCCAGGCGTCGGAGCAAAGCGTCAGCGCCGAGGAAATTCTTTCGCTGAAACCGGACCTGGCGGTGTTCAGCATTTCCGGCCATGGCCCGACTGAACACAGCCCGGTGGCGGACGTGTTGGCCAAGGCGGGCATTGCAGTGTTGTTCGTCGACTTCCGCATCAACCCGGTGCAAGGCACCCACGCCAGCATGACCGCCCTGGGTCAGGCCCTGGGCCGGGAAACCCAGGCCAAGGCGTTCCTCGACTTTTATGACCAGCACATCAAGGTGATCACCGACGCCGTCGCCACCTTGCCGGCCGGGCCGCGCCCGAGCG
>NZ_JACARK010000277.1:0-5896 GCF_013386655.1 Pseudomonas sp. K5002
CGCTGGGCTTCGTTATCGCTGCGGGTGGCGGCGGCCTTGGTTTGTGCGAGTTGTGCTTCGAGGCGGCGCACTTCGGCCTGGAATGGGCGTGGGTCGATCTGGAACAACAGGTCGCCTTTCTTGACCAAGGCACCTTCGGTGAAGGCGACCTGATCGATCTGGCCCGACACGCGCGGACGGATCTGCACGGTTTCCGGCGCTTCGAGCCGGCCGGTGAATTCGTCCCACTCATTGACCGGTTGTTCCAGCACCTTGGCCACGCTGACGTGGCTTGGTGGCATGGCGGCTGCCTGTTCGGGCGCTTTGCCGCAGGCGCTCATCACCATCACGGCCAAAATGGCCAAGGGATAGCGCAAATGTTTGAGTGACTGTTCCATGAGGTGCATCCGCCAATGTATTTAAGATGGGCGGATCATGCTCGGCAGGGTGCTATCTCACGAATCGAATGAAACAAAGGTAACTATCATTCGGAATGATATAAGCGTAAAGCGAGCCCTCTAGCATGGGGCTTTCGTTAGGGAGCTATCAATGCTGTTGATGACAAAGGACTGTTGCGCAAGATGCAAGGAACAGCGCGCCGCATAAATTGTCGGGCGTGTCTGCTATTCAAATGTACAGAGCGCCGGGTTGGTTGCCGTGCATTCGTTGCCTGACCATGCGCTGCCCAGAGGCCTGGCATTGACCTGGTTTTTCAGGGTCATGCTTACCGGTTCATGGTTCTGATCCAGGTAGTGGCATGCCACAGACGACTGGCCCTGGCTGCTTTGGATCACCGCCTTTTCAAAGTGGACCTGGTGCAGGTCCTTCTGCTCTGTCATCGGGTTTTGCCCGGTCCATTGCCGACCGTCCGGGCCGGACGCGGTGTAGGCGACCACTTCGCCGGTCGGCGTCTTTTTGTACGTATCTTTAAGGGCATGGGTGGGCGGGCAGGCACCAGTGCCAGCGTAGACGTTGCCCATCAACGCCATCAGGGTAATCACGAGGGCTGAGGTTTTCCTGAGCTGCCTGTTCATCACGCGTGCTCCTGGTCTGGAGTAACTGTGAGGTAAAGACTAGCCCAAACAGGCAACGCCGGAAGGTGCTAAATCCACACGTCGTTGATTGCCGTGCGCTCGCCACCCTCGCTGCCGGTGTTCAGCACGCCGCAGGGTTCGATCAACAGCAACTTCACCTCACCCAATGCGTGCGGCTTGTGCTCGACGCCCTTGGGCACCACGTACATTTCCCCTTGGCCGATGGTCACTGCGCCGTCGCGGAAGTCGATGCGCAGGGTGCCTTCGAGGACGATAAAGGTTTCATCGGTGTCGGCATGGTCGTGCCAGATGAAGTCACCTTCGATCTTCACCACCTTGAACTGGTAGTCGTTCATCTGCGCGACGACCTTGGGCGCCCATTGCTCGCTGAACAGGGCGTATTTCTCGGCGAAGTTGATCGAGGCGTAATTCGTCGAAGCGTGGGAGGCGGGCATTGTAGGTTCCAGGGTTTCAGGACATTGGAGCCTTAAGTTAGGCCTAACGGCCGGCCGGATATTGAATGATCGTGCAGCGCGCGACGGTCCTGGGTGTGTGCAACTGTTGGCTGGGCAACAGCAGTCGGACAGTTGTGGTTTGCTCGAGACAGCAAGGCCTTGTCCATTGTTTTTATCACGTTGATTTTATTGAAAATAATTTATGGCATGGGCTCTGCAATGCACACAGGTGAACCCTTTCACCCGTTGCTCAGCGGAGCCCTGTATGCCTTGCACCTTTTTCTCGCGTTCACGTTACATCTTGCTCGGCGCAGCGTTGTTGCTGGGCCACGCCGCCGTGTCCCAGGCCGCCGAGGGCGATGACGCGGTGCCGTCCCTGGCCGGCAAGCGCATTGCCGTGAGCATGACCGGCACCAGTCACTACTTCGATATCAAGGCCTTCCAGGCCCAGGTCGATGAGATCAAGCGCCTCGGCGGCACGCCGATCACCCTGGATGCAGGGCGCAACGACAAGAACCTGGTGACCCAACTGCAAACCGTGGTCACCCAGAAACCCGACGCGGTGATCCAGACCCTCGGCACCCTGAGCGTGATCGACCCGTGGCTCAAGCGCATCAGCAAGGCCGGCATCCCGCTGTTCACCATCGACGCGCCGTCGCAGTACAGCCTCAACAACACCACCTCGGATAATGTCGCCACCGGCAAGGCCCTGGCCGATCAGTTGATCAAGGATGCCGGCGGCAAGGGCAAGATCCTGGTGTTCAACGGCTTCTACGGCGTGCCGGTGTGCGCGATTCGCTACGACCAGTTGAAGCTGGCGCTCAAGGATCACCCGCAACTGGAAATCATCGAGCCGGAGCTGCGGGATGTGATCCCCAACACCGTGCAGGATGCCTATTCCCAGGTGTCCGCATTGCTCAACAAGTACCCGGCCGGCAGTGTCTCGGCGATCTGGGCGGCGTGGGACATTCCGCAACTGGGGGCAAGCAAGGCGTTGATCGACGCCAAGCGCACCGAGATCAAGACCTACGGCGTGGACGGTACGCCGGAGGTACTGGAGCTGCTCGGCCAGGCCAATTCGCCGGTGGGCGCGGTAGTCGCCCAGCAACCGGCGCTGATCGGCAAGACTGCTGTGCAGAACGTGGCCCGCTACCTGGCCGGGCAGCGCGACCTGCCCAAGGAAACCCATGTGCCGACGCTGCTGACCACCGCCGCCAACCTGGCGCAGGTCCAGCAACTGCGGGGTGATTGATGGCCGCGTTGCACTTGCAGCACCTGCGCAAACGCTTCGGCGCCACCCTGGCGCTGGATGATGCGAGCCTGAAGGTCGAGCGCGGCACCATTCACGGCCTGGTGGGCGAGAACGGTGCCGGCAAGTCGACCTTGATCAAGGTCTTGGCGGGGATCCACAAAGCGGACTCGGGGCAGGTGGGCATTGACGGTCAGGTGTACTCCGCACTGTCGCCGCGCCAGGTGGACGCGCTGGGCGTGCAGTTCATCCATCAGGAGCGGCTGTTGCCGGCGAGTTTTACCGTGGGCGAGGCGTTGTTTTTCGGCCATGAATTACGCCGTGGTCCGTTTGTCGACCGGCGCCGGCAGCAGCGCGAGGCAGAACGTTTGCTGGCGGAATATTTTGAGCTGCAACTGCCCGCCGACGCGTTGGTAGGCGAGCTGAACAGCGCCGAGCGCCAGGTGCTGCAAATCACCCGGGCGTTGATTCGCCAGCCGAAGATCCTGGTGTTCGACGAGCCCAGCGTGGCGCTGGTCAAGCGCGAAGTCGACCAGTTGCTGCGGATCGTCAAGCGCCTGCGGGACCAGGGTTTGTCGATTCTCTACATCTCCCATTACCTGCAGGAAATCGACAGCCTGTGCGATGAAGTGACGGTGTTGCGCAATGGTCGAGATGTGGCCGTGGTTGAGCCACGGCACACCTCCAGCGCGCAGATTGCGCGGTTGATGGTCAACCGCGAGGTCCAGGAGATGTACCCCAAGGCGCAGGTCGAGCGCGGCGAACCATTGCTGCAGGTGCGTGGGCTGAACCTGGCCCGGCGCTACCGGCAGATCGACCTGGAATTGCGTCGGGGCGAGATCGTCGGCCTCACCGGGCTGGTCGGCTCGGGCGCCAAGGACCTGCTCAAGACCCTGTTCGGTGTGGTGCGCGCCGACAGCGGCAGCATTCATCTGGAGGGGCGTTTGTTGCGCCTGCGTTCACCCGGAGAAGCCATTGCCCAAGGGATTGCACTGGTGCCGGAAGAACGCCGCAGCCAGGGGATTTCACCGCTGCTGTCGGTGCTGGAAAACCTCACGCTCGCCGGGCTTGGGCGTTTCAGTCGCTGGGGGTTACTGAGCCAGCGTAAGGAGCAGGCCGAAAGCCTGCGGCTGATCGACGAGTTGGCGATCAAGACGCCGGGCCCGCAGGCTGCCGTCAGCCAGCTCAGCGGCGGCAACCAGCAGAAAGTCGCCCTGGGCAAATGGCTGAGCCGGCGCTCGGCGGTGTACCTGTTGGACGAACCGTGCGTAGGTGTGGACGTCGGCGCCAAGGTCGAGATTTATCGCGTGATCGGGCGGCTGGTGGAAGAGGGCGCAGCGGTGCTGGTGCTGTCTTCTGATTTGCCCGAGCTGTTGGGGATCTGCGACCGCATCCTGGTGTTGCATCGCGGTGAAATAGCCGGGGAGTTCCATGCCGGTGAGGCGGACAGTGATCAACTGTTGGCGTGTGCCACGGGTGCGGTGCAGTCCACAGTGGCTGTGCAGGTGAAACAGGAGGTGGCGCATGTCCCTGCTTGAAGCTGCTACTCCTGGCTTGTCCCAACGGTTATGGGTACTGCTGTTGCGGCGCGGCTCGGTGGGCGTATTTCTCGCGATTTTGCTGGGCTTTGCCGTCGCCGCGCCGAACTTCTTTTCAGTCGGCAATATCGCGAATGTGTTCAGCCAGTCGGCGATCCTCGGCGTACTGGCCTTCGGCCTGACCTGCGTGATTATCGGCGGCGGCTCCAACGTGGTGGCGGGCGGGCTTGATCTGTCGCTGGCGGCCAATTTGGGCTTGTGCGCGGCCGTGTTCAGTCGACTCAACAACGCAGGCCTCGACCTGTGGGCAAGCCTGCTGCTGACCTTGGGTTGCGGCCTGGCGGTGGGCCTGCTCAATGGCCTGGCCGTGGTGGTGCTGCGCTTGCCACCGTTGCTCGCAACGCTGGCAAGCATGAATGTACTGGCCGGGCTGGAGCTGGTCCTCACCGAAAACACCGTGGTCTCGACTGACTCACCGTTGCTCGACCTGCTCAGTGGCGGGACCTGGCTGGGCGTGCCGGCACTCGCCTGGGTGTTGCTGGTGACGGCCTTTGTGTTGACGCTGCTGATCCAGCACACCGCCTATGGGCTGCGCCTGCATGCCGTCGGCGAGTACCCGCACGCCGCCGAGGCCGCCGGGATTCGAGTGCCGGCCTACGTGCTCTCCAGTTATTTGCTCTCTGGGCTGTGTGCCGCGGTGGCGGCTTTGTGTTCAGCGGCATTTTTCAGCGGCAGCACCACCGGCTCCGGTGACATGCTGTTGTCGGTGGTCGCCATAGCCTTTCTTGGCGTGGTGTTTTCCCGGCGACTGGTGGCAAGCATCCCCGGCACCTTGCTCGCGACGCTGTTGATCGGCTTTTTGATCAACGGGTTTCAGTTGCTCAACGTATCGAGCTTCTGGGTCAACGGTGTCCAGGGCGTGTTGATTCTGCTGGTGGTCGCCGCTTCCAGCGCATTGAACCGGGGAGAACATTCATGAGTCAGGTATCCATCCTGCAAGCCCATGGCGGCTGGCGTTCGCTGTTGCCCCTGACGTTGCCGCTGGTGTTCGTGGCCATCGTGGTGGTGTTTGCCTGGCAGGCCCCGGGGTTTCTCAGTGGCGGCAACCTGAAAAGCCTGGTGCTGAATAACTTCGTGCTGCTGGCGATTGTTGCGATCGGCATGACCTATGCGGTGGCGGCCGGTGGCATCGATCTGTCGGTAGGCACCGCGCTGGATTTCGCCAGCTTCAGCTTCGTGGTGTTGCTTAACGCCGGGCACGGGCTGGGTGTGGCGATTGCCGGTGCGTTGGCCGCCGGGCTGCTGGTAGGGCTGTTCAATGCCGGCTTGATCGCGGGGCTGCGGATCAGTCCGTTCCTGGCCACCCTCGGCACCTTGTTTATCGGCACCAGTGCCCAGCAACTGCTCTCGGACGGCGGCCAGCCAATTTATATCGCCCAGGGTTTCAAGCCGGAACTGGCGAGCTTCAGCCCGTTGGGCGTGCCCTTGCCGCTGTTGATCGTGCTGGTATTGGCCGTGGTCTACGGCCTGTTGCTGGCCCGTGGACGCCTGGGGCGCGAACTGCTGGCCCAGGGTACCCAGCCGCTGTTGGCGTATTACTCGGGGTTGTCGGTGCGGCGCATCGTCACCACCACGGTGCTG
>NZ_JACARK010000278.1:0-22827 GCF_013386655.1 Pseudomonas sp. K5002
CGCAGGCCTGTTACGCCGAGAGCATGCCCTGGCGCCTCGCCATCCGGGCAATGGGTCGCGCACTGGTGCGGTTGTTCGTCAAGCCTGGGCCCGGTTATTTGCAGCGCGCGCTGGAGGCTGTCGAGCACGCCATTGAGTGCGTGCAACAGACCGATGAGCCATTCGCCGGGAACTTTGAGACTTCAGCCCTGAGACGGGTGGAAAGCTACCTGCACTTCATCCGCACCTCGCTGCTCGACCCGCAATCGCCGCTGGTCCACTACAACCAGCCGGGAGAAAAAGTGGCGCAATCGAGCGACTAGTTGGCGGGCCGGAAGGAGTCTGGGTGAGCATAAATCTCCATACTCGAGGGGCATGATCTTTCAGGAGTGGCCCATGTACGCCGGTCTTTGCAATCACGCCTGGGTCGCCTCGATCATCGATGGCATTCGTGAACAACGTAGCGCGATCCGCGACCACCTGGAGGCCCAGTACCTGCTGGAAGTCGAAACCGCCCGACTCGCTGCGCGCCGTCGCACCCTGGAGGATATCCGCCGGTTGTGGCACGCCCTGGCGCGGCGTGGCGAATATAACCTCGGGGATCAACTCGACGATTTCGTCGACCGCGACCAGGCCTTGCACGGTGCGGTGGCCGTGGCTTCCCACAACGTGGTCTTGCAGTCGATGTACCGCGCATTCAGCTCTTCGTTCCACAGCCAGTATCTGGCGATTTTTGCCGACAACGAGTTGTATGAGCCGGGGCTTGAAGCCCATGCGCAAGTCGTCCAGGCGATTATCTTTGGCGATGAAGACGCGGCAGTCGAGGCGGTACGCGCGATGTTCGATCCCATGCTGGAAAAGCTCCGCTGGCTGTCGGAGCGAGACGGCACTGCAGCGTGAGTCGTTGTACTCGCAGTTGACTTAAGACCCTCGAGGAAAGCCCGTTCCAGACGCCTGCGCGTCGTCCTCATTGTTACAAAAACTGGAAAAGTGAATGCCCGTTTTGGCGGCTGTTTTCACAACCGCCAGGCCTATATCGTGCGCGCCTCCCGTCGAATGAAAACACTGCAACACACAATAAAAAACGGCTGCCATCACTGGGTCGACGGGACAGTCGTGTTCACTGTTCGGAGCCTTCATGAACCACAAGACTTACCTGGCCCTGGCCGTTTCTTTCGGCGTTGTACAGCAGGCGGCTGCATCGGGTTTTATCGACGACAGTAAAGCGACCCTGGACCTGCGCAACTTCTATCTCAACCAGGACACGCGCAATGCCAAGGGGGCCTCGGACCGGGAATGGGGCCAGGCCTTCATGTTCAATTATCAGTCCGGTTTCACCGAGGGGGTGGTGGGCCTGGGGTTGGATCTGCAAGAGCTGTACGGCGTACGGCTGGATGCGTCAGGGCGTGCCGGCAAGGTGGGGGAGGACAACACACCCGGTAGCGTCTTCCCGCTGTCTGATGGCAAGGCTGCCAATGATTTCAGCAAGACCGGGGTCACCGGCAAAGTGCGCATCTCCCAGACCCAACTGAAAGTGGGCACGCTGATGCCCCGGGTGCCGGTACTGATGTATGAAGACGGCCGGTTGTTGCCCCAGACTTTTCGTGGCTACCAGGTGGACTCCAAGGACCTGAAAGACTTCAACCTCGCCGCCGGCAAAATCGAGCAGGTGCTTGACCGTAACTCCAGCAACGGCCAGGGCTTGTCCATCGCTGGCGCAAACGATCCGGTCAAGGGCACGTCCAGCAATCAGTTTTACTACGGTGGTGTGGATTACGCCGTAAGCAAGCAGATGCAGTTGCAGTATTACTACGCGAATCTTGAAAACTTTTACCAGCAACACTTCTTCGGCCTGGTGCACAACTGGCAGTTGCCGGTGGGCCAGTTCAAGAGTGACCTGCGCTACTTCCACAGTACCTCGGACGGTAAGAACTCCAGTGCGGCGGGGCGTGCCGAGGGCTACGTCAGCTCGGGTTACTACGGGCCGGGCGTCAACAATGGCAAGGTCGACAATAACCTGTGGAGTGCCTTGTTTACTTATTCGCTGCAAGGCCATTCGGTGAGCCTGGGGTATCAGAAAACCACGGGCGAAAGTGACTTCCCCCATATCAACCAGGGGCAGGGCCGCTCGGTGTATTTGATCACCAACTCCCAGTCGTTGAAGTTCGTCAACGCCGGGGAACAGGCCACGGTGGCCAGCTATGCCTATGATTTTGCGAACCTGGGCGTGGCGGGGCTGAAGACCAGCGTCACCTACATACATGGCAGCCACATCCGCACGGCAGGTCGTGACAATACCGAGTGGGAGCGGGACGTGCGGGTTGACTATGTGATTCCTGCCGGCACCTTCAAGGGGATTGGGTTCATGTGGCGTGGTGCGGTGCTGCGGGGTAATGACAGCGCTGACAAAGACGAAGCCCGGTTGATGGTCAGCTACAGCATTCCCTTGCTGTAGGCCGGCTCAACGCTGGGCGAAATACCTGGCCGGGCTGCAACCGAACACCGAGCGGAACACGGCGATAAAGCTGCTGGAGCTTTCGTAGCCAATCGCGGCGGCGGTGCTGCTGACGCTTTCCCCCGCCGCGAGGTTTTCCAGGGCCACCATCATCCGCAAGCGTTGGCGCCAGGCGCCGAAGCCCATGCGGGTCTGGGCAGCAAACAGCCGCTCCAGGGTGCGTGCACTGGCGCCTACCTCGAAGGCGATTTCCTTGAGCGGCCGAGTGTCGTTGGGGTTTTGCTTGATCAGGTTGGCGGCGCGCACCGCGCGTTTATCCGAGGGCTCAGGCAGGTAAAAGGCGTCTTGCTCAAGCAATGCCAGGTGGTCCAGCAGCACGGTGCCCAGGCGGCTTTCGCGGCTGTGCTCGGGGTACTCGCCTGGCAGTTGCGCGCAGGCCAGGATCAGCTCGCGCACCAGCGTCCCGACATTTAACACTGCGCAGCGGGCCCACGGTGGAATGCTGGCCGCGCCCTGACGCACATATACGGTACGCATCGACACCTGACGCGAATGCTTGAAGGTGTGGCTGACACCTGGCGGAATCCAGAGCGCCCGCTGCGGTGGCAGAACCCAGATGCCTTCGGCCGTCAGTACCGTCATCGAACCTTTGATGGCGTACATGATTTGCGCGTGTTCCGGGTGAACGTGAGGTTCACGCAAGCCGGGCAAATACTCCCGGACCAAACCTTGCACGGGGGCCGCGCCAAACTTAATCGATGGGTGTTCAAGCATGGCGCGATCCCGATATTTTCTAGATAAGGAGGGATTTTGTGCCAGATCAAAAGGGCTGTAAAGCCGCAGTTTGGCCTACCGAAAAACCGTCGGATTGGCTAGGGCGCTTGGGTTTGCGGTTGGGTACTGTCGATGCTTTTGGCGTGCGCCCTTCAAGGAAACCTCACCGATGTCCATCGGAAAAAACTTCGCCGGCGTCATCGCCTTCATGAAAGTCGCGGCCAGCGAAAGCTTCAGCGAGGCAGCACGCGACCTGGGCATTTCAGTGCCTTCGGTGAGTCGCAGCATTACCCGCCTGGAAACCCAACTGGCGATCAAGCTGCTGGAACGCACGACCCACAGCGTAGCGGTCACGCAGGAAGGGCGCCGGTTTTTTCAAGAGTGCCTGCCCAGTGTCGAGCATCTGTTGCGCACGACCGAAGCGCTGAAACACGCTACCCAGTCGCCGTCCGGCGTAGTGCGCGTAAGCTCTACCGTGGGTTTTGGGCGCAAGTGCATTGCGCCGCTGTTGCCTGGGTTCTGTAAGTCCCACCCGGACATCACCCTCGAATTTGATCTGAATGATCGCCATGTGGATTTCGCCGAAGGTCGCGTGGATGTCGCGATTCGCAACGGGCGGCTGGAGGACGCCGATGTGATCGCCAGGCAACTGGCGCCGATGAGTTTCGTCACCTGCGCCGCGCCTGAGTACCTGCACTCAGCCGGCTACCCGCAGACCCTGGAAGACCTTGCGGCGCACAAGACTATCGCCTTTCGCCTGGCGCAGTCGGGCAAGCCGCATGTGTGGGAGTTTGAAGTCGACGGGCAGTTCATACGGCTGCCGTTGCCTTACAGCCAGTTGTTCAATGACCCGGAGCTAGTGGCGCTCGCGGCCGTAGCCGGCGGTGGTGTGGCACAGCTGGCCGGCTATCAGGCGCAGCACTGGATCGCGCAACAGCGTTTGATCGTTTTGCTGCCGGGTTATGCGGCGCAGGCGCGGGGCAGGGGGCATTACATCTGCTATCGGCAGCGCGACAAGATACCGCTGCGAGTCAAGCTGTTCGTCGACTACATGGTGCAAGCCTTCCAGGCATGACCATTGGGTAAAAGGCTTTTGCCTGGGTGCCTAATTGTCGCGGGTGGCGATGGCTGGGCACTATCCGGGTGATATTTATCACCGGGAAATCAATATGTTAAGCAAAGCTATCAAACCCTGGCTGGAATGGCTGTGGCTGCTGCCGTTCGCCGCGGCGCTGTATTATCCGTGGGCGCTGGCGTGGAGTAACCAGGCGCATGTGGCAGGCGCCGGCACCCCGGTCGTCCTGGCGCTGATCCTGAGTGCCTATGCGGTGCCGCTGTTGGCGTTTGCCTGTGTGTATGTCACCGGTGTTCAACCGGTCATGAGCGCACGCCTGGTCCTGGCGCGACGCTTGTCGTGCCTGGCGGTGGCTGCGCCTCCTGCGTACACGCTTATGGGCGTCTTGCTGTACCTGATGAAAATCGAGGGCCACGACATCGCGGTATGGAGCGGGCTGTGGCTGGCGCTGGCGGGCTTTTTTGCGATGGTGTCGTCAACGGGCCCGAGCACCAGCCTGGTGACCTTGGACAAGACCTATATCAAGCTGCGTGTCGCCCACGGCATCGCCTCGGTGGCGATCCTGTTGGTGTTTCTCGCGCCGCACATGTTCAACCACCTCCTGGGTGTACTGGGTACCGATGTGCATAAGTCGGTGATGGACGTGCTGCGACGGGTGTATCGCAATGGCTGGCTGGAGCCGGTGATCATTGTCACGTTTTTCTTTCAGATTCTCAGCGGGCTGGTGTTGATTCGCCCGAAGACCGTCACGCGTGCCGACCTGCTGGACGCGTTACAGACCGCCTCCGGCACCTATCTCTCGCTGTTTATCGCGTCCCATATCAACTCGGTGTTTACCCTGGCGCGTTACTTCGGCACCGATACCGATTACGCCTGGGCCGTGGCCGAGCCCGTAGGGTTATTGGCGGATCCATGGAGCATTCGGCTGCTGCCGCATTACTCGCTGGCGGTGTTCCTGCTGATTGGGCATCTGGGTTGTGGTTTGCGAGGTGTATTGCGTAATCACAATGTCAGCGAGTCACGCAGTTCGCTGTTGACCTGGCTGGTGATCGGCATGGGCGCCATAGTCACGATCATCATTACCAGCGGCATGCTGGGGGTCAGGGTTTAGGCTGTTTACGGCACCGTAAAAAGTATTGGCTTGTGTAATTCAAAGCGCTCAACGTATTATCCAAGATCTCTCTTGGTTATATGATTGGTGGGCATTGCGCCACTACACCGAAATCTGTCCTTCCTGCAATGGGCTTGAGTACGGCGTGAGGCTTAGGCTGCGATGGACTGCGCAGCGCTCGTGAATCCTGAACCGTTGGTGTATCCGGGACACTGCGGCGCTGGAATTGCGGTTGCTGCGCAGCCCATCGCAGCCTCTTTCTTACAGGCGGCGGGGCTGGATGCTGTAGGCGCAGCGCCGGTCCCCGGAAATCAAATGCTCGCGCCGCTCCACCACATTCTCATCGCCCAGGGCTGCCTGGAAGATCTGCAGTTCCGAGCGGCAGAACCCCTGGCATTTACGGGCGGCGACGCAGATCGGGCAGTGGTTCTCCACCAGCAGCCAGCCATCGTCCAGCGGCTCCATCTGCGCCATGTACCCGGCGCGTTCGCGAATCTGTACCAGGATCTCGACTTTCTCCCGCAAGGTCGACGCGGCGGAGCAGGCCTGGGTGTATTCGTGCCTGGCCGTCGCTTCCATGCTGGCGATGACTTTTTCCACGCCTTCGCTGCCAAAAATTCCTTCAATGGACTCGATCAGGTGCAACGTCAGTACGCTGTGGGAATCGGGGAATTTGCTTTGGGCGGTTTCGGTCAATGTCCACTTCAACGAGGGCCGGCCGGCACCCGAGATGGGGGCCGATACACCGACGATCAACTGCGCGACCTGCAACTTCTGGATTTGCTGGCGGGCGGCTTCGGAGGTGATGTCCAGCAGCGCAGCCAGGTCCGTGGTTTTCAGTGGGCCACGGGTCTTGAGCAGGAACAGGATGCGGTCCCCGGTGGATGCCTGGCTGTCGTCGGTGGGTGTGGCGTTCATAGATCGGGAATAACCATGGAAGTGACCGGCTCATTTGACCACAGCACGCATGTTGAGGCACCCCTTGATGCGCCTGAAGGTACGGTTCCAGTTGATTTGTATCGAAAGCATTCTGCTGGCCCATTACGCATTTTTCCCTCGCTACTATCGGCCGCCTGCCCAACCCACGAGGGAAAAGGAATGAGTGAGACCCCCGATAGCCTGAACACACCACCCGAGGGATACAGCGACTGGCTGACTGATCTCAAGAGTCGAATCCACTGCGCCCAGCAACGCGCCACCCTGGCGGTAAACCGCGAGTTGGTGTTGCTGTATTGGCAAATCGGCCAGGATATTCTGACCCGGCAGGCACGGCAGGGCTGGGGGACCAAGGTGATTGAGCGGCTGGCGCAGGATTTGCGTTCAGCGTTTCCGGAGATGAAAGGTTTTTCGCCGCGTAACCTGAAGTACATGCGTGCATTTGCGGAGGCGTGGCCGGATTCCGAATTTGTGCAACAGGCTGCTGCACAATTGCCTTGGGGCCATAATCTGGTGTTGCTGGACAGGTTGCCCGGCCCCGAAACCCGTCGCTGGTACATTGCACAGGCCATCGAACACAACTGGTCGCGCAACATCCTGGTGATGCAAATCGAAGGTCGCCTGCTGGAACGCAGCGGCAACGCGGTCAGCAACTTTGACGGACTGCTGCCCAAGGCGCAATCCGACCTGGCTCGCGAATCACTTAAAGATCCTTACCGTTTCGACTTCCTGGGCCTGTCCCTTGACGCGCAGGAGCGTGAAATCGAAAACGCCCTGGTCAAACATGTCACCGATTTTCTGCTGGAGCTGGGCGCCGGTTTTGCCTTCGTGGGACGGCAAGTATTGCTGGACGTAGGGGGCGAGGAGTTTTTCGTCGACCTGCTGTTTTATCACCTCAAGCTGAGGTGCTACGTGGTGATCGAACTCAAGGCCGGTAAATTCAAACCCGATCATCTGGGGCAGTTGGGCTTTTACCTCGCTGCGGTAGACGCCCAGCTCAAGCACCCGCAGGACAGCCCCACCATCGGCCTGCTGCTGTGCAAGAGCAAGAACGAAGTAGTGGCCGAATACGCTCTGTGTGACAGCTCCCGTCCTATTGGGGTTGCCGAGTATCAGCTGGTGGAATCACTGCCTGCAGAGCTGCAAACCAGCTTGCCGAGCATCGAACAGATTGAGCGTGAGCTGGCAAGTGATCGCCCTTCCATGGCGAGTGCTTCGTAGGACAGTGCCGACAGACTGGACATTGGCAATCGCGTCGGCACAATGAGCGCCTTGAAAGGAACTCACCCAAGGAAAGCCATGGCCCGCCGTATTCATTCTGCCTACCCAATGTTGTTGCTCACTGGCGTGCTGATGGGCGCGGGGATGCCTGCCAGTGGCGCGTCCTTTGATTGTAAAAAGGCCTCCACCACGGTGGAAAAGGCTATTTGCGCCAGCCCTGAATTAAGCGAACTCGACACTACGCTGGGCCTGTACTACAGCCAGGCAATGGCCAGACTGGCACCCGACCAGCGCGACGAATTGCGCCGTGGCCAGCGCACGTGGTTGCAGACTCGCAACGCATGTGCCGGTACCCCCGAACAATTGCCCGGCTGCCTGCAATCCCAACTGAGCCAGAGAGTGGTCGAGGTGGGAACCATCACCCACAAAGACACCGCAGCCCTTGACGCAATCATTGCCAGTATTCCGTACCATCCGGCCCAGGCAGCTGAAGGGCTTCGGCGCTACCCGATGAACGATCTGGCCGCCGCCTGGCTGGTCTACCTGCAGCGTTTTGAACCTGACAGTGGCGTTACGGAGAATGAGGCCGAGGAGAATCGCAAGCAGGTTCTCATAGCACTCAAGGAAGACAGTTTTCCCTGGTCGATCTGGCAGGACCTGCAGAATGATCCTGCTGTCAGCCGTGACCGGGTGATGTTGACCTTGCTGCGCATGATGATCGAGCGCCAACAGTATGAGATGTACGCCGACCAACGCCCGTATGTGCACTGTTTCGTTTTCAGCCGGCAGGGTGAGGTCGGGTATGAGTCGTTCGGGTCGTTGTACGGCTCCACCCGCGACAGCTTTGCGCCGATTTGTGCCCCTCAGGGTGATCTGTTTGCACAGCCGGCCTGGAAGCGGCTGGACGATTCGTTTACCGAGCCTTTGTCCACTGCATCGCAGAACGAAGGCACCATCCGCTTTGCCAGCTACGCCGACTGGAACACGCTTTCCCTCAAGGCCACCGCTTCGCCTCGGCTGTTTCTCCAGCCAGGCACCGCAGCGCAGTCCCAGGACCCGGAATCAGCCCTGCGCAACTGGGGCGCGGATAAACAGTGGCCTGCCAGGCAACGCCAGCAAGCGCTGGCCGCCATTGAGCCCGCACGGCAAGCGACGAGTGACTGGCTGCAACGCGAGCGCGGCTTCTCTGCTGCTGATGCCAGGCAAGCAGCCCGGGAAATCGTTCGGCAGTGGATGAACCTGCGCCTGGACTTTATCGGCGGCCCCAGCGAGAACTAATCGGTCAACTGCCCGATTCTGGCACGGCCTTTTTGCCGGTCTTGGTACCGGGATGCTGGGTCGAGGTGCCTTTATGGCGCGTGCTCTTCACGGTTTTAGACGGTGCAGGTGCTTTCGTTTCAGCGTCCTTGTTGCCACTGCTGTCAGCCCCGGACGGGCTGCTGGGATAGGTGCCGGGCGGCAGTGCCGAGCCAGGAGCGCTGTTGCCGCTCAGGGCGGGCGCCTCGGGGGCAGTGTTGTCGCCGAAGGCTGCGTAGGCGGGGGCATACAGAACGAGCGCCAGGCTGACGACAAGTACGATCCTTTGGGAAATGCTGGTCTTCATGACTCAATCCCTCTTGGCGATGGGGACCGAAGCCCGGAGCACATCCAGGCTTCGGCGACGCCTCAATCAAGACTTCTTGGAGCCTGGGGCGTGGCTATGAGCCCCGCCTTTTTTGCCCGCTTCAGAAGCCTTCTCGCGGTCATTGGCGAAGTTGCCGCCTGAACCCTGGCCGCCGCTTTTACGGTTTGTGTCTTTCTGGTCTTTGTGACCAGCACCTGGGGTAGTTTTTCCACTATTAGCCATTTTGAAAACCCTCAATGATGAGCGAATCAATGGTGTTGCCTAATTGGGAATCCTCCAGCCAATTCAAAGTTTGAAATAGTTTCCAGGCATGCGACGAATGGACATCACGCCGCCATTGGCTTGGCCCCGGGCGCCTTCTTGTGCGCGGCTTTCATCGCTTCCATCTCTGCTCCAAGCTCTTCGAGCAATGCCTTGCCCAGCAGCTTCCTGGCCTGCGGGAACATCTCGCTTTCTTCTTCCTCGATGTGGTGTTCCAACAGTTCCTTGACCACTTTGACTCGCCCGGAAAACTCGGTCGTGGAGGGTGAGGTCTGCTTCAGGTCTGGCAGTACGAGGGAGTCGACGGTGCGGTGTTCTTCCTTGGCTTCGTGGTACATGATTTCCTGATCCTTGCCCCCAGCCTTGCGAAAAGCCGGATAGAGGATTTCTTCCTCAAGGCGGGTGTGAAGGCTGATTTCCATTTCCAGTTTCGCCAGTAGCTCGGTGCGCTTTTTGACGCCGCGTTCAGTAGACTCACTCAGCTGGTTCAGGATGGCTTTGACGCGTTCGTGGTCGGCCTTGAGAAGATCAATGGCATTCATGGGTGACACCTCACGGGTAGCGAAAGGGCGGGTCGAATTGCCCGCCTGTCCAGACCTCTACAGCATGAGTTGTACCAAGTTGAACGGAATATTTATTGGCTTATAAATCAATAGTTTATATCGAATAAATATCGACGCTGGTCGTGCAGGTTGCACGGTCGAGTGGTGGCTTGCATGCATTAAACAATGCCTAGCCGCCGCTGACTTTCCAGTGCTTGATGTCGTCGGCAAACACGATCTGCTCGACCTCATGGGCAATCCCGTAGGCCAGTGACTCGTGGGCGGCGATGACTTTTTCCTCGGCCGAGAGGCACTTGAAAATATCCAGGTGGGTTTCGGCGCTGGCGGTTTCCAGTTCGTAGATTTTCACGTAGCGCGCCAGGTCGTTGTCCAGGCTCGACAGGTATTCCCGCAGGCGCTGGTGGTCTACCGAGTTCTGGTTGAAATACCAGTTCATCGGATGGATCAGGAAGCGCGAGTGTGGCGTGGTGATCCGGCGGTTTGCCGCCAGGAACATGATGATGCCCATGGACTCGATATTGCCCGCATTGATCGCACACAGCGGCACCGGCAGGGACTTGAGGAAGGTGTAGAGGGTAAAACCGAAATTGGTGCTGCCGCCGGTGGTCGACAGGTTCAACAGCAACGAACTGGCGCCTTGATCGATCGCGTCCAGGCAGCAATCACGAAAGCGCTCGGTGGTGCCCTGATCGATCTGGCAGTGAAAGTGGATGATGTGCTCGGTCATCCCGGGCCTCCGAGGGGTAAAAGGTAGTGTCCATTTGAGTCTAGAAGGTTACGGCCCGTGTGCCGCAACCGTTGGGCGAGAGCCATCCGTTGCAATTTTAATGAACCCTCGGGCGCGTTGCTTGACCTAACGCATACGACCTCAGGAGGATGAATCATGCAAATCGAATATGTCTGGATTGGCTTGGCGGTGATTCTGGTGCTGCTGGAACTGTGGGCGATCAACAGCGTTCTGCGCAGTGGCACTGGCTGGGAGACCAAGGGTTTATGGCTGGTGGTACTGATCTTCATGCCGCTGTTGGGGCTGATCCTCTGGGCGCTGTTTGGACCCAAGGGTGTGAACCGGGCGACACATGCCACTGAGCATGGCAAAGGCTAAGACAGAATCGAAAAAAAACAGGCGCCCGAGGGCGCCTGTTTGCATTGGCGGGCGTCAAGCCGCCAGTGTCTTGGCAATGGCCTCATTGAACGCCGGCAAGTCGTCGGGCGTGCGCGAGGTAATCAGAGTCCAGCCATTGGCCGGGCATTCCTTCACCTGCGTATCCACCCAGTTTGCTGCGCCGGCATTGACCAGGTCAGTGCGCACGCTTTTGTAGGAGGTGAGGGTCTTGCCGCCGATCACGCCGGCATCAATCAGGGCCCAAGGGCCATGGCAGATGGCGGCTACGGTTTTCCCGGCCTTGACGAAGTCATTGATCAGCCGCAGTGCATCGGCGTCCTGGCGCAGGGTGTCGGCATTGACGGTGCCCCCGGGGATGACCAGTGCATCGAAATCACTGCCGTGCAGGTCCGAGAGCTTGGCGTCGGACTCTACCGTCCTGTCTTTCTCGGTGTCCTTGAGAAAGGTTTGGGTGCTGCCACCTTTGCTGGAACCGTGGGTCACCGTGGCGCCGAAACCACGCAGGGCTTCCAGCGGCTTGAGCAACTCGTCGCGCTCGATACCGGTGTTGGAGGTGATGATCAGAATCTTCTTGCCGTGCAGTTGCGAACTCATGGTCGAGTGTCTCCTGAGTGGGTCAATGATTAATTGGCGTGCTGGGACTGCAACTCCTTGGCCATCTTCAGATGGGTTTCGAGAGTCGGCAGGGTCTTCTCGGCAAAAGCCTTCAGTTCGGCGTTATCCGAGGAGTCGGCTTCTTTTTTGAACAGGGCCACGGTGTCTTCGTGGGCCTTTACCTGGTTGTCGGCGTAAGCCTTGTCAAAGGACTCTTCACGGATTTCCAGGATCATTTTCTTGGCCTTGTCGGTGAGGCTGGCATCGTCGGGCACCTTGATGTCGAGCTTCGTCGCCAGGGCCGTCAGCTCCTGGTTGGCCTTGGTGTGGTCGGTGATCATGTGCTGGGCAAACGCCTTGATATCAGCGGCACCGCTCTTTTCCAGCGCCAGTTTGCCGGCTTCTACTTCGGTGATGCCGCCCTGGGTCGCGGCCTCAACGAAGTCATTGGAAGTGGCGGCCATGGCCACACCCATCGAGCCCGCGGCCAGCGCGAAGGTCAGTCCCATTTGTTTCATCAGCAAGTGCTTCATGATGCTTCTCCTGAAGAGTGGCGCGATGCCGGTACCTGACTGTTGAGGGGGGGCCAGCGCAAAAGGTTTAAATTAATTTGCCCTATTTTTCGGTGCATGCACCCGAGGCAATTTCCTTGAACTATCGAAAAACCTTGGGCTCTGCTGCATAACGGCTCCGCGCTGGAGCCTGGCCTTTGAACCGCAGGAGAATCCCCATGGGCACTGAAAAAACCGCCGACAAAACCCCTGATGCGATCAGCTCTGAACAGGCGCAGAAAGGTCGCCAGGCTGCCGACCAGGACAGCTCTTTACAGCGTCCCAATCCCAAGACAGAAACCGTCGATAAGGTGATCACGCCGACGTCCATCAAGGACACACAACGGCAAACCGAGCAGATCAACGAGCAAGCCGCCAAGGCCGAGCGCAAGCTGGGTCAGTGAAGAACGGAGGCAGTCATGGGGCGATCCATCAGCGCCGGGGAACTGGGTATTGAGCTCAAGCCCGGTGATGACAACGCACTGTTCAAGTGGTTTGTCGCCAGCTTCCTGATGGGCAAGCGCATTCAGGCGCAGATCGCGGCGCAGGCCTATCAGGTGATTGTGGTGAAGCATGGCCGGGACACCCCGCGCAAACTGCAACACTGCACCTCCCGCGAACTGGTGGCCATGCTCGGTGAGGCGCATTACGTGCGTTACGACGAAAGCACCGCGCAACGCCTGCTCGACCTCAGCAGCAAGTTGAATGCGGAGTACGCGGGCAGGATCAGCCATATCCACGATGCCAGTGCCGACCGTGGGGAGTTTGAAAAACGCTTGAATGCGTTCGAGGGCGTCGGGCCGAAGACGGTGGAGATTTTCATGAGGGATGCGGCGTCGGTGTTGTTCTGATGCCGATTTTTCTCGGTTGTGCCGGTTGGAGCCTGCCTCGTGAGCAATGGCCAAGATTTCCCCGGCAGGGCACTCATCTGCAACGTTATGCCGCGTGCTTGAATGCGGTTGAAATCAACAGTTCCTTCTACCGCCCCCATCGCCCGCAGACCTACGAACGATGGGCGCAGTCAGTGCCGTCGGGCTTTGGTTTTTCGGTCAAGCTACCACGGTACATCACCCATGAATTACGTCTGCGTGACTGCGATACGGCATTGGATGAGTTCCTTGCACAGTGCCTGCAATTGGGCGACCGCCTGGGCTGCCTGCTGGTGCAATTGCCGCCTTCTTTAAGCTACGACCCGATCATTG
Organism: Pseudomonas sp. K5002; assembly: GCF_013386655.1. Classification (NCBI taxonomy): domain Bacteria; kingdom Pseudomonadati; phylum Pseudomonadota; class Gammaproteobacteria; order Pseudomonadales; family Pseudomonadaceae; genus Pseudomonas; species Pseudomonas sp. K5002. The sequence goes on from NZ_JACARK010000278.1 coordinate 13,473, forward strand.
CCGGCGGCTTTTTCACAGCCTTGCGTCAACGCTTCCCTGGGCCTGTGGTGCTGGAGCCGCGACACGCCAGTTGGGCGCAGGCCGGCGGGCTTTTGCAGGATTACCAGATAGGACGGGTCGCCGCCGACCCGCCGGTGATCGCTGATGGGGATGTACCGAAAGGTTGGCAAGGCGTGCGTTATTGGCGCCTGCATGGTTCGCCGCGTATCTATCACAGCGCTTACGAAACCGAGCGTTTGTGCGCGCTGGCCGAGGTATTGAGAGCCTCCCTGGAGGAGGGCATTCCGACCTGGTGTATTTTCGATAATACGGCCAGCGGTCATGCGCTGGTCGATGCGCTTGCCCTCCAAGCGATGCTCGCCCCTCAGGCATCCACTTGCATCACCTCCAGCCCCAGGCATTCATAAGCCTCGACGCTGCCCGGCGGCACGTGCCACTCGGTAATCAGGGTATGAATGCGGCTGCACGGTGCCACTACGAATGGCTCCACGGCGCCCAGTTTGTCGGCCAGGGTGACGGCCACCACGTGGGAGGCGCTGTCGAGCATAGCCTGTTTTACCGCCACTTCCTCGAAGTGCAACGAGCTGATGCCGACCTGTGGATGCAGTGCGCACACACCCGTGAACAGCAGGTCGGCCTTGATGCCCTGGATCAGCCGCAATGCTTCATGCCCGCTGGCGGCCATGGTCACCGGGTTGAGTTGGCCACCGGCAAGGATCACCGTCACATTGGGATGTTCGGACAACGCGATGGCAATCATCGGTGAGTGCGTGACGGCGGTCAGCTTGATGGAATGCGGTAGTGACTGGGCGATTTGCAGGGTGGTGGTACCGGAGTCGAACAGCACGATCTGGCCGTCCTCCACGCGATCGGCGGCGAGTTGCGCCAGGTGGCGTTTGGTCGCGGTGGTTTCGCCAAACCGGGTGAAGAAATCCTTGCCGGTGTCCTTGGGCCGTGGCAGCGCACCTCCATGCACGCGTTGCAGCAGACCGGCGGAGGCGAGTTCGCCAAGGTCGCGGCGAATGGTGTCCTGGGAAACAGCGAAATGTTCCACCAGTTCCGAGGCGGTGACCTTGCCGTCGCGCTCCAGCAGCAACAGGATTTTCTGTTTGCGCAGGGAGGGCAGGTCGACGGCGGCATGGGTGTTATGCATGTTTTTGCTCGTTAATGCGTGTTTGTGCGAGATTAATCAGCATTCGGCGGAAACGCAATGGGTTGGGGTGTCGGTGATGCCCTGCCGAGTGAGCTGAGCACCATGGAAAAACCACACCCGGTCCGGTACCGAACCCCATGTTTCGATTCGCGAAGTGATGCAGGAGATTTTGCTGCCGCCAAGCTTTCCAGAAGGGCATTACCGAGCAAAATAATCGTAAAAAAGTAAAAAGAGTTGTCCACGAAAACCGTGGGTATCTCTGTGGATAACTTCGCTTGAGCCCGGCGGGTATGGCGATTTAACCTGCGGTTAATATTTGATCAGTCACTGTTTATGGCCAGCATGGGCAGGCTTTGCGCCTTGACAGGCACCGGCGAAACCGGTGCCGAAATGCAGATTTACGAGTCGTTTGGGCGCCCGGTGGAGGGCCCGGCAACCTGAGTGGCGCGCTTCGATTGCATCAGGCTGTCCAACGCCTGGCGATAACTGCTGCCGGCCAGTCGCATGCTGTCGTTATGAGTGGCACCGGGTACCAGCAACAGGTGTTTCGGCTGTTGGGCGGCGTCAAACAGTTGCTGGCTGAAGCGCGGTGGCACGAAGGCATCGGCGAGCCCGTGAACCACCAGCAGCGGCATGTGGATATCAGCGATCTTGTCAATGGAATCGAACTTCTGCGACAGCAGCCAGCGCACCGGCAATGACGTATTGGCTACCGCCGTGGCAACATCTGCCAGGGAGGTAAAGGTGGACTCGATGACCAGTCCGCGCACTGGCGGCGGCACATGATCATCCGCTGCTTGCTTGCCCAGTTCCACCGCGAGGTCGATGGCCACCGCGCCACCCAGGGAGTGCCCGTAGATGAGGCGCTTGGCAGGATCGGGTTGCAGCACCTGGAAGCGTTCCCAGGCAATGCGCGCGTCTTCGTACACGCTGGTTTCCGACGGCAGGTCGCCTCGACTCTGGCCGAAGCCGCGGTAGTCGATGGCCAGTACGGAAAAGCCCAGGGCCCGCAGCTGTTCGATGCGAAACAGTTGGCCAGTGAGGTTCCAGCGCACGCCGTGCAGGTAGAGAATTGCCGGCGCGTCCTTCTGTGCCGCTGGCCACCACCAGCCATGAATATTCTGTCCTGCCTTGAAACTCGCGGGTTTCAGGTCGAATTCCTGCACATCACGCGGCAACCCGCTGTACCAGCTGGCAGTGCCCGGCTCCACGCGAAACAGCAACTCGCGTTCCTTGTGTTGCAGCACGGCGCAACCCACGGGCAGGCCGATGATCAGGGCGGCCATGCACAGCAGGGGAAACCAGCGCAGGCCGAGACGGGACAGAAAACGTGAAGACATGAAGGTTCCAGGACACAGGCGAAGCACGGGTTTTAACAGATGCCCTGGCCGCGCAGGAAATATTCAGACGGTCGTCACCGGACATTGCTTGCAAAGTATTACATCGCCTCGTCCAGCAGAGAAAAGAAGTGCCCGGCCAAGGGGGAAGAATTGCTGGTGTTCCAGTTGAGGTAGAGCCCGATGCTGGAGGGCGCGGCGGCGAGGGGCACAAACGCCACCTTGTCACGGGGCATCGAACGGGCAATGGATTGCGGCACCAGCGCCACACCAAACCCGCACGCCACCAGGCCAATCAGGGTGGGTAATTGATCGGCTTCCTGGACCACCCTTGGAGAGAAGCCCGCGGCCTCGCATAAAGCGATCAACCGGTGGTGATAGCCACTGCCCAATGCCTGGGGCGTGAACACAAAATCGGCGCCGGCAAAGTCCTTCAGCTCGATAGCGGCGTCATCCGCATTCGGATGGTCTGCGGGCAGCGCCAGCAGGATCGGTTCATCCAGCAGCAGCCGGGATTCGATGTTATCTGCCTGGCCTGGCAGGTAGCGCAAAAAAGCGATATCGGTATCACCACTCAACAAGGCCTTGGCCTGGTTGGCAGAGGGCATTTCCTTGATCACCAACTGAACCCTGGGGAACGCCAGGCGAAACTGCCTGAGGGTATCCAGCAACCACGGATAGCCGGTGATCGACACCGAGGTGATGGTGAGCGTGCCGGCGGTTCCCTGGGACACCTGCCGGGCTTGCTCAATGCCTTGCTGCAATTGCCCGAGGACGGTGTAGGCCGTCTGAAGAAACGCCGCCCCGGCTGGCAGCAGCTTCACGCCACGACGGTCACGCTGCAGCAGGGCAAACCCCAACTTTGCCTCCAGGCGATTGATCGCCTGGCTCAACGCTGGCTGCGCCATATGCAGGCGCTCCGCAGCCTGGTGAAAGTGCAGCGCTTCGGCAACGGCAACGAACTGGCGCAATAGGCGGGTTTCGATCATCTGGGCTGTTCCTTCAGGTAGATGGCGGTGTGGGGCTTGATACGACGCAGGTATCAATATCGCTGTTTTTCAGTATTAAACAGGACGGCCACGGGTTGTTAGGGTGGAGTGCCTATCAGGAGAACGCGACGATGGACTTTACAGGTAAAACCGCAATCGTGACCGGTGCCGCCCGTGGCTTGGGGTTCAGCTATGCGCGCGAGTTGGCGCGACTCGGCGCGCAGGTGGTAATCAGTGATATCGGTGCCGACACCCTCGGCGATGGGGCTGATCCCCAGGTGGTACAGGCGGCCGCGCTGGCGCTGCAGGGTGAAGGCCTGCGGGTGGTTGGCCACGCGGGTGACCTGTCCGGCGAAGCGGGGTGTCGAGCGCTGATCGAGTGCGCCATCACGCATTTCGGGCAGCTCGATATCCTGATCCACAATGCTGGCTGGGTCGGCTATCAGCCCATCGAGGCCGCCGACGAGGCTTTCATCCGGCGGGCCATGGACGTCAATGTCTATGCACCGATCTGGCTGTGCAAACACGCGTGGCAGCACCTCACGCGATCTGCCGCACCCCGCATTGTGCTGACCACCTCCGACCGTGCGATGTATACGCGCTACGTCCAGCCGGGCCTTGCGGCCTACAGCGCGGGTAAGATGGCGCAACTGGGGATCATGAATGCCTTGAGCGGGGAAGGGGCGGAGGCCGGGATCCTGGTCAATGCCATCTCACCCGTGGCCAAGACCCGCATGTGGGGCGTGACCGGCGAGCCGCACAACCTCAAGCCGGAGTGGGTCACGCCTGGGGTGATCTTCCTGGCTTCGGCAGCGTGCCAGGACAGCGGCTATATCCTGCGTGCCAGCAACGGCCAGTTCACCGCCACGCGGTTCGCGGAAAATCCGGGGGTCGAGTATCCGGTTGACCTGGCGCGGGTCAACGCCTCGGACGCTGCGCAAGTCGCCGCGTCATGGCAATCCATCAAGGACTGTTGACGGTCACGCCAGGTAAAGCGTCAGGCCCTGAGCTTCGTAGGGTTGCAGCAGGGCACGCGGCGTACTGGCCAATGCGACGATCGCGCTGACGTGTGTCAGCTCCACCACTTGGTAGGGCGACGCGGTGTTAAGCTTTTCCGAGGTGGCCAGCACGATGGTTTCTGCGGCCGCGTGACACAACGCGCGCTTGACCACTGCCTCTTCATAATCGCCGGTAGACAGGCCGGCATTCGGGTGCACGCTGCACACCCCCATGAAATACAGGTCGGCATTGACCCGGCCGATGGCCTCCAGCGTGGCCGCCCCCACCCCCACCAGTGAGTGGCGAAACAGCCGCCCGCCGAGCATGATCACTTCAATCTGCGGATGATCCACCAGGGCCATGGCAATCGACGGGCTGTGGGTGACCACGGTGGCATTCAGGTCCGCCGGCAAGTGATGGGCCAGTTGCAGGCACGTGGTACCGCCATCGATAAACACCACCTGGCCGGGCTGCACCAGTTGCGCAGCCGTCCGGCCAATGGCGATTTTTTCCTCGGGTACCAAGTGTTCCCGAACCGAAAAATCAGCCATCGCGGGGGATGCTGGCAAGGCGCCGCCGTGCACCCGCAGCAGCAAACCTTCCTTGGCCATTTCCCGCAGGTCACGCCGAATCGTGTCCTCGGAAACCTCCAGTGCCTGGCTCAACTCCTTGGCAATCAGCCGGCCGTCGCGGCGCAGCGTATCCAGCAGGTGTTGTTTACGTTGTTGGGTCAGCATCGGAAGCTTCCTGCACGTTTTTTCTTGACTGTGCACGATTTTGCACGACATGCTGAATAACACAAGACAAAAAGGTCCTGCCATGGAAAACAGTCCCGTCCGCATCCACGCCGAAGAACTGCTCTCGGATAATTGGTATGTGCTGAAAAAGTACACCTTTGACCTGCGCCGCCGCGACGGCAGTTGGCAGTCCCAGACCCGCGAGATCTATGACCGGGGCAATGGCGCGACGATCCTGCTGTACAACCGCGAGCGGCGCACGGTGTTGCTGATTCGCCAGTTCCGCATGCCTACCTACGTTAACGGCTACCACGGTTACCTGATCGAGTCTGCCGCCGGCCTGCTGGACAACGCCAGCCCCGAGGAACGCATTCGCCTGGAGGCGGAAGAAGAGACGGGCTACCGTGTGGGCCATGTAGAAAAGATCTATTCGGCCTTCATGAGCCCGGGCTCGGTGACCGAGCGCATTCACTTTTTCATCGGCGAATATCAGCCTGGCGACCGAGTCAGTGATGGCGGCGGGCTGGAGGATGAAGGTGAGGATATCGAAGTGCTGGAGTTGGGATTCGAGGAGGCCCTGGCCATGGTGGACAGTGCCGAGATCGTCGATGGCAAGACCATCATGTTGTTGCAGTACCTTGAATTGCGGATGTTGAAAGAGGGCTGGTGATGTCGCGTCGGTTATCGCTTGCGCTGGCGGTGTTGCTGGCGGGATGCAGTGGTGTGAGCGCTGCGCAAACACCCGTCGGTGATGGTGGTGTTCCCGCGTTCTATACCTGGGCGGACAAGGTGCCCGCGTCACCCGGGCGGATGCTGCGCAGCGAGCCGTTGACCGATCAGCAAAGCCTGGTCGAGGCGGGGCAGAATATTCGCATCCTGTACACGTCCACCGACGGTCTCGATACCCATAAACGGATTGTCGTTTCCGGTGCGCTGTTCCTGCCCAAGGGCACACCGCCGCCGGGTGGCTGGCCCCTGATGGCGTGGGCCCACGGCACGGTGGGGAGTGCCGATATCTGCGCGCCGTCGTTCGCCGGTCGCAGCCCGCGGGATACGCGCTATCTCAATTATTGGCTGGCTCAGGGCTACGCGATTGTCGCTACCGATTACCAGGGGCTTGGGACGCCTGGCCTGCATCCGTATGGGCTGACCAGTCCGCTGGCCTATGGGGTGCTCGACAGCATTCGCGCGGTAGGGGCGGGTGGTTTCGAACTCTCCAAACGTGTGGTGGTGTTTGGGCAGTCACAGGGTGGCCGTGCTGCGTTTGCCACGGCGGTCTATGCGAAAGACTATGCGCCCGAGTTGGATATCGTGGGGGTGGTGGCGACCGGTACGCCTTACGCGGCCACCCATAAAACGGGAGGCAGTGCCGAGTTGGAAAAGGCCCGCAGTTCGGTGGTGCCGACCTTTGCCTATAACTTGCTGCGGCTGAGTACTGTCACGTTGTTTGATCCTGGGTTTGTGGCTGCGGATTACTTGAGCGAGCGTGCAGTGCCTGCGTTTGAGAGCAGCCGGCGGGATTGTTTGCATGCCATTGAGCAGCGGGTGATGGCTGATGGGCTCAGCTTCAATGACAGTTTCAAGCGGTCGCCGAAAGAGGCGCTCGACAAGGTTTATCGTGAGTCGGCGTATCCGACGTTGAAGACGGATATTCCGGTTTTTGTCGGTACGGGGGGGCGGGATCAGGATGTGTTTGTGCCTGGGCAAAAGGCGCTGGTCAGGGATGCGTGCAAGGTCGGGGACCGGATTGAATGGCATTTTTATCCTGAGCTGGATCACTCCGCTACGGTCAATGGTTCGCTCGTGGACTCGACGCCGTTTGTGCGTAAGGCGTTTGCGGGGGAGGTGATTGGTGGGAATTGTGGGGGGTAGCTTTTTGGGGAGGTATATCCGTTATTCAGGTAACGGCGACTTATGGTTTCGCTCTTTCAGCGAGTCACTTTGCAAAAGCCGGAATGCCGGCCCAGCCCAAAGTAAGTAAAGGGAGCTGCCTCCGCCGCTTTATGTGGGAGCGGGCTTGCTCGCGAAAAACCTGAGAGCGCCACGTTGAATCAGGATACCCACGTCATCGTTAACGACCTTCGCGAGCAAGCCTGCTCCCACATTTGGACCGTGTCCGCCTTTGATTTTGCGGTTGCTTCACCCCACTCAAGCCGGCTGGTAGGCCGCTGTGAGAGCGCAACCCGATAGCGGCCATAACCGCAGCAACGGATATGCCCCCAACCCCATCACCCCAATTTCACATTCATGATAATCCGCGCGGTAAACACCAATTTCCCCTCCGCATCCAGCATCTCCACCGGCACCACTTTGTCACCCGCCGTTTGCCAGTCGATACCTTCGCCATTGGCCGTCGCCGTCACGCTGCTCTTGGCCTTGGCCAGATACTCCACCGACATCCCCTTGGGAATCCACCGCGCACCCGCCGGCACGGAAACGTCCGTCATGGTACCCGCCGCCAACTCCGCAGCGTTGCACATGGCAATGGCGTGCACCGTGCCCAGGTGGTTGGTGATGGCCTTGCTGAACGGCACTTCCACCGAGGCAAACCCCGGACGCAACTGGGTCATCAACGGATTGATGGTGCTGAAGTAGGGCGCCATCTGGCACGCCAGTTTGCTGAACGCTTCGGGGCCAACGCTGTTGAACATGCTCAGGGCCTGACTCATGGTGCTGCCTCGCTGATTAAATGAATTTTACGGAATATTGTTCCGTTACAGAATAATGTTCTGTAACGGAACAGTATTCTGCCCATGGGAAATCTGTCAAGCTGCCTGGGCTTGTTCTTCTTCACTGACTGAGTTCCTGTTCAGCATGCAAACCCCGGATCTGCTTCAGCGTTGCTTCCCTGGCCGAAGGGCCGAATTGAAGCGCGATATCTTCAAGGCAGCCCTGGACCTGTTCAACGAGCAGGGCCTTGAAGCCACCACCATCGAGATGATCCGCGCGCGCTGCGATACCAGCGTCGGCGCCATTTATCATCACTTCGGCAACAAGGAAGGCCTGGTCGCCGCGCTGTTTTTTACCGCGCTGGAGGATCAGGCCGAATTGCGTGGGCGCTACCTTGAATCGGCCAAAACGGCGAAGGAGGGGGTGTACGCACTGGTCCACAGCTATGTCGATTGGGTAGACAGCGAACCGCAGTGGGCGCGCTTCCAGTACCACGCGCATTTCGCGGTGACCAAGGGCCCGTTCGCCGCTGAACTGGAAAGCCGCAATCAGGCGCGCAACGCGATGCTGAAGGAGTGGATGGTGCTGCCTGGACGGGGTGATCAGCTCAGCCAGGTGCCCGCCGAACTCTTGCCATCACTGATCATCGGCCAGGCCGACAGCTACTGCCGTGCCTGGCTGGCCGGGCGCTCGGCCAGCAGCCCTCGGGTGTACCGGGAAACCCTGGCCGAGGCAGCGTGGCGCTCGGTGGGCGGCGCTTAGGGCGTCGCGTGCATCACGCACAGGGTGCGGGCGTTATCCCCACCCGATAGCGCTCGTCAAAATCATCCGCCAACTGTGCCAGCGTCACCTCTCCCAAACGCTGCAGCAGCAACGCCTGGGCATCGTCAAACGCCTGGTTCAGCGCCGCATTGACGGCCTGTTCCACCAGGCATTGCGGATGATCGGTGGACAGGCCGACGGCAAAGATCGACGACGTGCCAAGGGCATTGTGGATGTCCAGCAGGGTGATTTCACTCAGCGGCTTGCCCAGCATCCAGCCGCCCTGATGGCCTTTTTCCGAACGCACATAACCTTTCTCCTTGAGCAGGCCCAGGGTGCGGCGTACCACCACCGCGTTGGTACCAAGCATCTGCGCGATGGTCTCCGAGGTGGCGCGTTCCTCGTGGCGGCCCATGTGGATCAGCACATGGAGCATGCGCGAAAGCCGGGTGTCGTTTCTCATCTGCAAGCCTCTGGAGTTCCTGCCCGAAAGTATCGTTCGTAACGATTGGAGTTGCGAGACACTTGACGAGGTATTTTTATGTAACTTATGGTGTGTCGTGAGTGCCCGGCAACCGATGCAAGGGCCACCAGAGAGGTCATCTTCATGGTTTACGACGTGATTATCGTCGGCGGCAGCTACGCCGGAATGTCTGCCGGGCTGCAACTGGCGCGGGCTCGGCGCAAGGTGCTGGTGGTTGACGCCGG
>NZ_JACARK010000279.1:0-8855 GCF_013386655.1 Pseudomonas sp. K5002
GCAGATCAACGCCAACGGCGGCCGGGCCATTGCGATTGGCGCCGACGTGTCGAAAGAGGCCGATGTGGAGCGCCTGTTTGCCCAGACCCTTGATGCCTTCGGGCACCTGGACATCCTGGTGGCCAACTCGGGCATGCAGAAAGACGCCGCTGCCGTCGACATGACCCTCGACGACTGGAACACCGTGATCGGCGTCAACCTCACCGGCCAGTTCCTCTGCGCCCGCGCCGCGTTGCGCATCTTCAACCGCCAGGGCATCCGCGAAGGTGTTTCCCGGGCCGCCGGGAAGATTATCCATATGAGTTCGGTGCACCAGGTGATTCCCTGGGCCGGGCACGTGAACTACGCCGCGTCCAAGGGCGGCGTGGAAATGCTGATGCGCACCCTGGCCCAGGAAGTCAGCCAGCAGCGCATCCGCATCAACGGCGTTGCGCCGGGAGCGATCCGCACGGCCATCAACCGCGCCGCCACCGAAGGCGCGGCCGAAGTGGAACTGCTCAAGTTGATTCCCTATGGCCGCGTGGGTGACGTCGAAGACGTGGCCAACGCGGTGGTGTGGCTGGCCAGTGATGCCTCCGACTACGTGGTGGGCAGCACCCTGTTCATTGATGGCGGCATGAGCCTTTATCCGGAGTTTCGTGGCAATGGTTGATCTGAAAAACGAACCACAAAGTGCCATTGATGCCCACGGCATCATCGGCGACATGCGCAGTGCAGCGCTGGTGAACGACAAAGGCAGCATCGATTTTTTCTGCTGGCCGGAGTTCGACAGCCCCTCCATCTTTTGCTCATTGCTGGACTCCCCCGCCGCCGGCATCTTCCAGCTCACGCCGGACCTGCCCGACGCCCGCCGCGAGCAGATCTACCTGCCCGACACCAACGTGCTGCAAACCCGCTGGTTGAGTAATGACGCGGTGGTGGAAATTACCGATTTCTTGACCGTCAGTGAAGAAGTTGACGACCTGCCGATCCTGATTCGCCGGGTGCGGGTGGTCAGCGGCAAAGCGAGCATCCATATGCGCTGCGCAGTGCGTCATGACTACGCCCGCGCCCAGACCCGGGCCACTCAAGATGACGGCGACGTGTTGTTTGAGGCCGCAGACCAACCCGGCCTGCGCCTGACCAGCAGCCACACCCTGCAGTTGGATGGCGACGCTGCCGTAGCATCCTTTGAACTCGGCCAGGAAGAAGGCGCCGAGTTTGTCCTCGGCGGGCTGGACGATGCCCGAGTCAAAAACGACTGCACCGACCTGTGCCTGGAGCGCACCCTGAAGTTCTGGCGCGGCTGGATTTCCCAATCCAACTACCGTGGGCGCTGGCGCGAGATGGTCAATCGTTCGGCCCTGGCCTTGAAGCTTTTGACCTCGCGCAAACACGGTGCAATCCTCGCCGCCGCCACCTTCGGCCTGCCGGAAACACCCGGCGGCGAGCGCAACTGGGACTACCGCTACACCTGGATCCGCGACGCCTCGTTCACCGTCTACGCGTTCATGCGCCTGGGGTTTATCGAGGAAGCCAACGGCTACATGCGCTGGTTGAAAGGCCGGGTGGGTGACTGCTGCGATCAGCCGATGAAAATCAACATCCTGTACGGCATCGACGGCCGCCAGGAACTGCCGGAAACCGAGCTGAGCCACCTCAGCGGCCACGGCGGCGCGCAACCGGTGCGCATCGGCAACGAGGCGTACGACCAGGTGCAACTGGATATCTACGGCGAGTTGATGGACGCGGTATACCTGGTCAACAAATACGGTGAGGCCATCTCCCACGAGGGCTGGAAACACACGGTGGAGGTGGCCGACCAGGTCTGCGAAACCTGGAACCACAAAGACGTCGGCATCTGGGAAATGCGCGGTGAGCAGCATCACTTCCTGCACTCAAGGCTGATGTGCTGGGTGGCCCTGGACCGGGCGATCCGCCTGGCGTCCAAGCGCTCGCTACCGGCGCCGTTTGCCCGTTGGGACCAGACCCGCCAGGCGATTTACGCCGATATCTGGAGCAACTTCTGGAACGAAGAACGCGGCCATTTTGTGCAGCATATCGGCAGCACGGCGCTGGATGGTTCGATGCTGTTGATGCCACTGGTGCGCTTCGTTGCGGCGACCGACCCGCGCTGGTTGTCGACACTGGAGGCGATCCAGAAAAGCCTGGTGCGCGATGGGATGGTTTATCGCTATCGCAACGACGACAGCCAGATTGATGGGCTACAAGGCACCGAGGGCGCGTTTGCAGCGTGCTCGTTCTGGTACGTGGAATGCCTGGCCCGGGCCGGGCAAGTGGAGAAGGCGCATCTGGAGTTTGAACAGTTGCTGCGCTATGCCAACCCGCTGGGGTTGTATGCCGAAGAATTTGATAACCAGGCACGGCATTTGGGCAATACACCGCAGGCGTTGAGCCATTTGGCGCTGATCAGCGCGGCAACGTTCCTGGACCGAAAGTTGAGTGGGGTGAAGACGGTTTGGCAGCCTTGAGCCCGAGCACAATCTGAAGGCAATTGAGTAACCTTGTGGGAGCTGGCTTGCCTGCTCCCACATGACCGCGCCAGACTTGGAGACGAGGTGTACCCGGTGCACAATGCGTGGTCCTTCGATCTATACCAGGATGCCAATGCGCCAAGTCCTACTGATCATCGATGTACAACCCTCCTTCGCCCCGCCCGACTGGCTGGTAATCGGCATCAACGCCTTGCTGGGTCGCATGCCGTCAGTGGCCACCGTAGAGCGCCACGACGAAAACATAACCCCCTTCGCTCGCCAACTCGGCTGGCAACCGGCGCCCGACGACGACAGCCTGATCGCGGCTGACCATATCTTCATCAAACACGGCTACGCGCCCACGCCCGAGACCATCAGCCACCTGAAAAGCCTCGCGCCGGACCGAGTGCTGGTGTGTGGCATCCAGACTGATACCTGTGTGCTGGCGGCCGGGTTTGCGTTGTTTGATGCCGGATTACAGCCCACGCTGATCAGCGATTTGACCGTGGGTTCGTCGCTGGATCGCTCGGGGAAACTGGGCGCGGATTTGTGGCGACACCACTTCAAACACGTCATCACCCACGCAGAGATTTAAGTCAGCCCCTCACTGTGGCGAGGGAGCTTGCTCCCGCTGGGTCGCGAAGCGGCCCCAAGAAGCTCAACGCCATCTAACTCAAAGAACACATTCAACAAAACCTGGGGCTGCTGCGCAGCCCAACGGGAGCAAGCTCCCTCGCCACAGGTTATTTGGCAAACATCACAACATGTGTGTATATCGGTTTCACCATCAACGCGAAACCTTCGGCCCATGCTGAGCTGGACCGAGACCTGGCAAAGCACTGACTTAAGGAGCATGGACGCATGACCGATCTTCATCAGGAATTCGAACGCAGTCACCTCTTCCACAAGGCGCGTATTGATCGGCGCTCTGCCGACGCATTACTCGGCGTCACTGCCGGCCTGGTCGCCGACGGAAACATCAATCAGATGGAAGCAGCGTTTCTAAAGACCTGGATAGAAACCCATCTGCTCCAGTTGGAAGACCCGGTGGTAAACATTCTTTATCAGCGCCTTGCCAGCATGTTGAGTGACGGTGCTCTCGACGCGGAAGAGTCCGCAGAACTGTTGGAAATGCTGCATCAGTTTTCCGGTATCTCGGTGGGGTCACCTCAACGCCCCTCTGCTGTCAGCAGCCTGCCGCTGAACAATCCGGCTCCGACACTGGAGTGGCAGGACCGGACTTTTTTGTTTACCGGTGTCATGGCGTACGGGCCTCGCAAGGAATGTGAGTTACTTGTCGTAGAACGCGGCGGCCTAATCGGTAACTCGGTGAGCAAGAAGGTTCATTTTCTCGTGGTCGGGAGCGTTGGTAATGAACAATGGCTCCATAGCTCATATGGAACGAAGATCAAAAAAGCCGTCGAGTTAAGAAATAGCGGTATTCCGATCGCTATCATCAGTGAAACCCATTGGCAGCAGGTGCTGTTCGGTTGATGCCCATTATCTCCATCCTGATTCACGTCCCCGACTGGCGTGCCGCCACTGAGTGGTACGCCACCGCCTTCTATGCCGCCACACGCATCTACCACGAGCCCGATGATTTCGGTCATTTGGACGTGGGCGGCGTGGCCATCGAAATCGTGAACGCCGACAACAAGGTCGCCAGCGGTGCGGCGGGGTCGGTGGTGTATTGGCGGGTGGTTAACCTGCATCACGAGGTACAGCGACTGGTCACGTTAGGCGCCACTTTGTATCGCGGCCCGATGAAAATCCAAGGCGGCGAGTGGATGTGCCAGGTGCGCGACCCGTGGGGCAACTGCATCGGCTTGCGCCAGGCCGGTCTAGACAAGTCAAGCAATTGCAGCCTTTCGAACCACACTCGGTAACCCGCTTGGTCTACAGTTCCAACACTTTCCCTCCACCCTCGGAGCCTCCATGCCTACCCTTCACATCCGCACGCCCATGCTCGATATCGCCTACGAAACCCATGGCCCGGAAGGCGGTGAGGTGGTGATCCTGCTGCATGGCTTCCCCTACGACCCTCGTGGCTATGACGAGATCGCCCCGGTGGTCGCCGCACGTGGCTACCGGGTATTGGTGCCGTACCTGCGCGGTTATGGACCCACGCGCTTTATCAACGAACAGGTGATGCGCTCCGGCCAACAAGCAGCGCTGGCCAAGGATTTGCTGGATTTCATGGATGCCCTGTCCATCGAAAAAGCCACGCTGGTGGGCTATGACTGGGGCGGACGCGCGGCGTGTATCGTTGCGGCGCTTTGGCCTGAACGGGTGCGCGGCCTGGTGACGGGCGATGGCTACAACATTCAGGATATCGCTGCGTCGACCAAGCCTCGGGCGCCGGAAACAGAACATCGGCTGTGGTATCAGTTTTACCTTCATACCCAACGCGGCGTCGACGGCTTGACCGCCAATCGTCGCGAGTTCTGCCAGTTGCTCTGGGCGCTCTGGTCGCCGTCCTGGGCCGAAGGGCCGAGCCTGTATGGCAAGACAGCGCCCTCGTTTGATAACCCGGATTTTGTCGAGGTGGTGGTCCATTCCTACCGTCATCGCTTCATGTACGCGCCGGGTGATCCGGCGCTGGAAAGCATCGAGCAGGCCCTGGTGCAGCCACCGCCGATTTCAGTACCGAGCATCTCGTTGTGCGGCGCCGATGACGGCGTAGGTCCGGCCCCGGTCGAAGATGACGACCTGGAAAATTTCAGCGGGTTTTATCGGCGCGAGGTGTTGGCCGGCGTGGGCCACAACATTCCCCAGGAGGCGCCCCAGGCAACCCTTGAGGCGATTTTCGAGCTGCTGAGCCTCAGCCCCCAGCCGAAATCCTGAAGCTGAACACGCTGCCCTGCCCCACCACGCTTTCAGCCCACAGGGTGCCGCCGTGGGCTTCGACGATGCCGTGGGAGATGTACAACCCCAGCCCGCTACCGGTGGGGTTGCCCTCGCGTGAGGTCCAGTAGCGGTCGAAGATATACGGCAGTTGCGCCGGGTCGATGCCGATGCCGTTGTCGCATACCCGAAACAGCACTTCGTCCCCCGCCGCCTCGGCAATCACCTCGATCACTCCGCCCACCGGGGTGAATTTCAGGGCGTTGCCCAGCAGGTTGGAAAACACCTGGAACAAGCGCTCCGGGTCGGCCTGGGCACTCAGCCCGTCCACTGAGCGCCAAGTCAGGTCCACACCCTTGGCAGCCGCCAGCGGTTGCCACATCGAACAGATCTGGTCCAGGGTTGCCGCCACATCGAGCCGTTGCAGCGAAACGCTGTAGCGCCCGGCCTCGATGCGCGAAATATCGATCAGGTCTTCCAGCAGCGTGTTCATGCGGGCGGTGGCGTTTTGCATGGTTTCAATCGCGGTGGAGAGGCGCCGGTTCGCCTTGTTGTCCTCGGCGGGCACCATGCTGCGCATCATGCCGCATTGCATCAGCAGGATGGTCAGCGGGCTGCGCAGGTCATGGGAGACCACCGCCACCAGCTCGTCACGCGCCCGCACCGCAGCATGTTCGCGTTGCACCTGGCGCGCCAGGTCATGCTCCAGAGCATTGCGCCGCAGGCTCTCCACCGCCTGTAGCTCCGACAGCGACCAATACAGCGCCTTGCCGTCGACCTGCTGCTTCCACAACTCAAACGACAGGCGCGGGCTCAAGGTCGTGTTGCCCGGTTCCTGATGTTTGACCGGCTGGCCGCTCCACTCCACCGAGGACTGCACCTCCGGGCGAAACCACATCACCGCGTTGTCCACCGGCTTGGGCAGGCAGAACGCCAACAGGCCGCTGGCATGGGCCTGGTAGGCCGCCGCCGGGGGAAAGTCCACCGACAATTGATGGCTGTGCACCACGCCTTTGCCCTGTCCGCGCACCCACTGGTACAAGGCGTGGATTTCAGCACGTGCAGGGCAAACGCCGAACACATGCAGGCGCTCTTCCACCCGTATCGCCAGGCCACCGGCGGCGGTCAGGTTCAGCAGCGTTTGCGCATAGGGCAACAGGCTTTCCATCACATCGCACTGGTCCGCGGTCATGGCGGCGACCAACTCTTCGACCATGGCGGCCTTGTCACGTTGTTGGCGGCGCTCCTGCTGCTCCTGGAGCAACGTGATCTGCATCGACAACAACTGGCCGATGCTGGTGCACGCCGTGCGCAGTTCATGGGGCACGCGCAACGGCTCACGGTGACCACAGGTGATCAGGCCCCAGAGCTGGTCGTCCTTGAGCAGCGAAATGCTCATGGAGGAACGCACGCCCATGTTCTTCAAATAATGGCAGTGCACCGGGGACACGCTGCGCAACACGGCGAAGCTGAGGTCCAGGGGCTGGCCGTTGTCGGGGCGCAGGGCCGGCAGGATCGGCACCGGCTGGTACTCGGCGTCGGGAATCGCGCGGATCCAGTTCAGCCGGTACAGCTCGCGGGCCTGGGGCGGGATGTCCGACGCGGGAAAACATAATCCCAGGTACGGCTGCATGCCGTCGCTGAGGGCCTCGCCAATCACTTTGCCGTGGCCTTCCTGCTCGAAGCGGTACAAGGTGACCCGGTCATAACCGGTGAGGCTACGAATCTCGGTCACGCTGATCTGGTACAAGCTGTCGAGCGTCTTGGCCGACTGCAAGCAGCGCAGCGTTCGGGACAGCTGCTTCACAGCGCTGTGCTCAAGCGTGAGGCTCCGCTCCAGTTCGAGAAACAGCACGCCTTGATGACGATGCAGCAGGATGTCGTAGGCGTAGCCATCCAGCGTCAGTTGATGCACGTCCTCCTCAAAGGCGTCCAGGTCTGCCAGGGCACGACTCACCTGTACTGCCGCTTCGCTGCCCAGCACACTGGCCAGCGCCTGGCCCGACAGGCGTTGCGCGTCCAGGCCCAGCGCGACGCTCAGGTTGCTGCTGGCTTGCAGCACCTCAAGCGCCGGTTCGCTCAGCGTCAACAACAACCCGTGAGGCTGGATCGAGCCGGGGATATGGATGGGCTCGCTGGCGCAATCGTCGATCAGCGTATCGACCGTGGTCATCGCAGCACCCCGCAGCGGTCCAGCCACTGCTCGAAACACAGGAAGGTCGACTCGGCGACCTTCACCGCCTCCACGCGCTCGTACGCGGTTCGCAGCGGGTAAAGGCACGCCAGAAAACGCTGCCACAGGGCGCTGGTCTCGGCCCCGTACACATTCATGAACGCGCCGCCATTGGTGGAGCCCACGCCAATCTTGATCTCGATCAGGTCGCGCAACACCTGGCCGCCGAGGGTGGCGCCTTCCAGCACATAGAGGGCGCCCAAGGCCTGGGCCACGTTGGTGATGGCGGGCAGTTCGGGGCATATCGGCAAGGCATCGATCTGCAGGTTTTCCAGGCCCAGCGCCCGCAAATCCGCCTGCAAGTACGGAGTTTTGCTGCGCCGCCCCCACTCCAGGTCCGGGATGATCTCGCCCCACGGCGCCAGGGCGCGCTCCAGCGGTTGATAGAAGCCGTAGTAGGCGCTCATCAACTCGCGGTACAACGCCAGGTCCATGCGGGAAAACGGCAGACGGGTATCGAGGCGTCGGTGCAGCGCAGCGGTCGCCGCACGTAGTTCGACAAGGACAGGAGGTAGTGAATTCATGAGCTGTGCGCACGCCGGGAAGGTTCAAAACCGCGACGTAGAGGCCTGGGATCAAGACACTGCGCAATGGACTGTGAGTAACATAGCACCTTGATACAAAAACGTACCTATTCGTTCAAACAGGCTTCGCTTCAACCGGGTGAGGAAAACCGTTCACGATAGGCCTGGGGCGTGATCGATACCGCTCGCAGGAAGCTGCGGCGCATGGTTTCTTCGCAGCCAAAGCCGCAGTGCACGGCAATGCGCTTGATCGACACGCTGCTGTCCGCCAGTTGCCGGCGGGCGGTCTCCACGCGAATCAACTCGACCGCCCGCGCGGGTGTCTGGCCGGTCTCGCTGCGGTAGTGGCGCACGAAGCTGCGCTCGCTCATGCCCGCCTGGGCGGCCAGTGTGGCAACGTTCAAATCGAGGGTCAGGTGTTCGGCGATCCAGGCGTGCAACTCCGCAAAACGGCTACCGCCCTTTTGCAGGGACAACGTCACGCTGAACTGCGATTGCCCACCGGGGCGCTTGAGAAACACCACCAGGTGCCGCGCCACTTCCAGGGCCACGGCGCGACCCAGGTCCTCCTCCACCAGCGCCAGGCACAAGTCGATACCGGCGGTCACGCCGGCGGAGGTCCACAGGTTGCCCTGCTGGATGAAAATCGGATTGGCCTCCACCGTCAGCTGTGGGTACTTGCGCGCGAGTTCTTCGCAGCGCGTCCAGTGGGTCACCACGCGGCGGCCGTCGAGCAAACCGCTGGCGGCCAGCAGAAAGGCGCCGGTACACACCGAAGTC
>NZ_JACARK010000028.1:0-3189 GCF_013386655.1 Pseudomonas sp. K5002
GGTTATTCAACACCCACAGCCAGGCCTGCTCCGGCCACTTCGGGGCCCAACTGATGACGCCCAGCAACGCAGCGCCGCCCAGGGCGGCAATCGCCGTCAGTGTCAACGCCAGGGCGGTGGCGTAGATCGACAGGCGCAGGGACCGGCGCGCAACAATCCACGGGCAGGCCAGCAGCAGCCAGAAGCCAATCAACGGTTTGTCCTGGTTCAGGTACATCGAGAAAGGCACGGCGTCGTCCGTAAAACGCTGCGGCGCGATCCCGCGACCGTTGTAGAACCCCGGCAGCCAATGCATCGCCAGCCCCAGCGCCAGCACGATAAACAGCCCGTGGCCCAGATAGCGTACCCACGGGTTTCGCTGTTGCCGCACGGCAAACCCGGCCAACAGCAGCATGGCGACGGAAAGCGCCGCCATTAACCCCAATTGCCCGTAGCTCAAGGCAAGTACATAGCCGATGGAAAAAAGCGCCAGGTACAGCCATGGCAATGCAAGCATGGGGAATCCTTGTGACAGTCAAAATCTGAGGGCGGCAGTATACCGAGCGTCACCGACGGTAAAAATGAAAACACCGCCAGGGAAGGCGGTGTTTTGGGTAGCGCGTGTCAGTTACGAGGCAATCAACTGCCGCAACACGTAGTGCAGGATCCCGCCGGCCTTGAAGTACTCGACCTCATTGAGGGTGTCGATGCGGCATAGCACTTCGACCTTCTCGCTGCTGCCATCCTCACGGGTGATCACCAGCGTCAGGTTCATGCGTGGCTCGATCTCGGCGTTGGTCAGCCCGAGGATGTCGATCTTCTCCTTGCCGGTCAGCTTGAGTGCCTTGCGGTTCTGGTCCAGCTTGAACTGCAGGGGCAGCACGCCCATGCCCACCAGGTTGGAACGGTGAATCCGCTCGAAACTCTCGGCGATCACCGCCTTGACCCCCAGCAGGTTGGTGCCCTTTGCCGCCCAGTCACGGCTTGAGCCGGTGCCGTATTCCTGGCCGGCGATCACCACCAGCGAGGTGCCCGAGGCCTGGTATTTCATGGCGGCGTCATAGATCGGCATTTTCTCGCCGGTAGGGATGTAGATCGTATTGCCGCCTTCCTCGCCGCCGAGCATTTCGTTGCGGATACGGATGTTGGCGAAGGTGCCGCGCATCATCACTTCATGGTTGCCGCGACGCGAGCCGTAGGAGTTGAAGTCCCGCGGTTCGACGCCTTGCTCGCGCAGGTATTTGCCGGCCGGGCTGTCGGTCTTGATGTTGCCGGCGGGGGAGATGTGGTCGGTGGTCACCGAGTCCCCCAGCAATGCCAGCACGTTGGCGCCCTTGACGTCTTCGATCACCGGCAGCGGGCCGCCGATGTCGTCGAAGAACGGTGGGTGCTGGATGTAGGTGGAGTCCTTCTGCCACACGTAGGTCGCAGCCTGCGGCACTTCAATGGCCTGCCACTGTTCATCACCGGCAAACACCTCGGCGTATTCCTTGTGGAACATCTGGGTGCTGACTTGCGCAACGGCGTCGGCGATTTCCTTGCTGCTGGGCCAGATGTCCCGCAGGTACACCGGTTTTCCGTCAGAGCCGGTGCCCAGTGGTTCGCTGCTGATGTCCATGCGCACGGTGCCGGCCAGGGCATAGGCCACCACGAGGGGCGGGGAGGCCAGCCAGTTGGTTTTCACCAGGGGGTGCACCCGGCCTTCGAAGTTACGGTTGCCCGAGAGCACCGAGGCCACGGCCAGGTCGGCTTTCTGGATAGCTTTTTCGATCGGCTCGGGCAGCGGCCCGGAGTTGCCGATACAGGTGGTGCAGCCATAACCCACCAGGTCGAAGCCCAGCTTGTCGAGGTATTGGGTCAAGCCTGCCGCTTTGTAGTAATCAGTCACGACTTTGGAGCCCGGCGCCAGGGAGGTTTTCACCCAGGGCTTGCTCTTCAGTCCTTTCTCCACGGCCTTTTTCGCCACCAGTCCTGCCGCCATCATCACGCTCGGGTTGGAGGTGTTGGTGCAGGAGGTAATGGCCGCGATCACCACCGCGCCGTTTTTCAGGCGATAGGTCTGGCCTTCGAAGTCGTAGTCGGCTTCACCGATCAGGTCGGCGTTGCCCACCGCAACACCGCCGCCGCCTTCGCTTTCCAGGCGGCCTTCTTCCTTGTTGGTGGGCTTGAATTGCAGGTCGAGGAAATCGCTGAAGGCCTGGCCGACGTTAGGCAGCGAGACACGGTCTTGCGGACGTTTCGGCCCGGCCAGGCTGGCTTCGACGCTGGCCATGTCCAGCGCCAGGCTGTCGGTAAAGATCGGCTCCTGACCTGCATTGCGCCACAGGCCCTGGGCCTTGGTGTAGGCCTCCACCAGTTTGACGGTTTCTGCAGGACGGCCCGACAGGCGCAGGTAGTCCAGGGTTACTTCATCCACCGGGAAGAAGCCACAGGTGGCGCCGTACTCCGGGGCCATGTTGGCGATGGTCGCGCGGTCGGCCAGTGGCAGATCTGCCAGGCCGTCGCCATAGAATTCGACGAATTTGCCGACCACGCCCTTTTTACGCAGCATCTGGGTGACGGTCAGCACCAGGTCAGTGGCGGTGATGCCTTCTTTCAGCTTGCCAGTGAGCTTGAAGCCGATCACTTCCGGGATCAGCATCGACACCGGCTGCCCGAGCATCGCGGCTTCCGCTTCGATCCCGCCCACTCCCCAGCCCAATACGCCGAGGCCGTTGATCATGGTGGTGTGGGAGTCGGTGCCGACCAGGGTGTCGGGGAAGGCATAGGTGCGGCCGTCTTCATCCTTGGTCCACACGGTGCGGCCGAGGTATTCCAGGTTGACCTGGTGACAGATGCCGGTGCCCGGTGGCACTACGCTGAAGTTGTCGAAGGCGCTCTGGCCCCAGCGCAGGAAGGCGTAGCGTTCGCCGTTGCGCTGCATTTCGATGTCGACGTTTTCCTGGAAGGCGCCGGTGGTGGCGAACTTGTCGACCATCACCGAGTGGTCGATCACCAGGTCCACCGGTGACAGCGGGTTGATGCGTTGCGGGTCACCGCCGGCCTTGGCCACGGCGGCGCGCATGGCGGCCAGGTCGACCACGGCGGGCACGCCGGTAAAGTCGTGCATCAGCACCCGGGCGGGGCGGTATTGGATCTCGCGGTCGGAGCGGCGCTCCTTGAGCCAGGCGGCAATGGCCTTGAGGTCGGCGCCGGTGACGGTCTTTTCGT
>NZ_JACARK010000280.1:0-16263 GCF_013386655.1 Pseudomonas sp. K5002
GACTACCGCGGTACCGACCCCGACGGTTTCACCGAGCGTCACGCCGCCCACGAGCGGGGTGCTCAACGACAGGGGCTCGCTCGCGCCGGCCGCATCGCTCAAGGCCTCGCTCGCGACTTCACCTGCCGCCAATGCCGCAGTACTGCTAAAGGCCAGCACGCCGGCCAACAGTATTTTCCTCATATCAGACTCCTTCTCGATATTTACCCCTTATCAAATAATGCAATAAGGGCGTAGTGATGGAACGGAGATAAACAGGCTATGCAAACTGCGCAAAGATCCTGTTGGATCACGCACTTAACCTCCTCGAAATCATCTCACTTGTGGATAGCTCAAACCACCAATGTTAATAATCGTCAGGATTAAACAACGGGGCGTACCGATAACCCGCGACCAATACCGTAATACTCGAAACCATTGGCTTTCATACGCTGCGGGTCAAATATATTGCGGCCGTCAAAGATCACCGGCGTGCTCAGTTTTTCTTTTATCAAGTCCAGGTCCGGGGCCTTGAACTCCCGCCATTCGGTCACGATCACCAGCGCATCGGCACCTTGCAACGCCGCTTCCTTGGTGCCCATCAGCAACAGGTCTTCGTTCATCCCGTAAATGCGCTGGGTCTCGGCCATCGCTTCGGGGTCGAATGCCTGGACCCTGGCACCCACGCTGCGCAGTTGTTCGATCAACACGCGGCTCGAGGCTTCGCGCATGTCATCCGTATTGGGCTTGAAGGCCAGGCCCCAGATGGCGAAGGTCTTGCCCTCCAGTTGGCCGCGGAAGTGGTGGTGAATATGCCCGAACAGGTGCTGCTTCTGGCGCTTGTTGACTTCCTCGACGGCAGACAACAGCGTTGCCTGATAGCCGATCGACGACGCGGTGCGCTCCAGCGCCTGCACATCTTTCGGGAAGCACGAGCCGCCATAACCGCAGCCTGGGTAGATAAAGTCGTAGCCGATCCGTGGATCGGAGCCAATGCCTTTACGAACCGCCTCAATGTCGGCGCCCAAGCGTTCGGCGAAATTGGCCATTTCATTCATGAAGGAAATCTTGGTGGCCAGCAGGCAGTTGGCCGCGTACTTGGTCAGCTCGGCACTCCTGATGTCCATCGTGATGATCTTTTCGTGGTTGCGGTTGAAGGGTTCATACAGCTCCCGCATGCGGTCCACGGCGTAACTGCTGTCGCTGCCGATGATGATCCGGTCGGGCCGGGTGCAGTCGGCGACCGCCGAACCTTCCTTGAGGAACTCGGGGTTCGAGATCACGTGGAACTCCACCTCGAGCCCCCGCGACGTCAACACCTCGGACACCTTCGCCCGGACCTTGTCCGCCGTCCCCACCGGCACCGTGGACTTGTTAACGATAATCTTCGGCTCGGTCATGTTGAGCGCAATAGTCGCGGCAACGGAGAGCACGTACTTGATGTCGGCGCTGCCATCGTCATCAGGCGGGGTGCCCACGGCGATGAACTGCACCTCTCCATGCCGCACGCCTTGCGCGGCGTCGGTGGTGAAGTGCAAGCGTCCGGCATCATGGTTCTTCTGGACGAGCGCACTCAGCCCGGGCTCAAAGATCGGAATAATGCCGGCCTTGAGGTTCTCGACTTTAGTCGCGTCCACGTCGACACAACACACCTCATGCCCCGCGTCGGCCAGCACCGCTGCCTGCACCAGACCCACATAGCCGATTCCAAATACAGTTACATTCATTTCAATCTTCCTTTAAACAAGCTCGAGGCGGCCATAGCGGTCTTCAAAGCGGATGATGTCGTCCTCGCCCAGGTACGAGCCCGATTGGACTTCAATCAGCTCCAGCGGGATTCGCCCCGGGTTTTCGAGGGAGTGCACAACGCCAATGGGGATGTAGGTGGACTGGTTCTCGGTCAGCAGCACTTGCTTGTCGGCGATTTGCACATTCGCGGTGCCGGACACCACGATCCAGTGCTCGGCCCGGTGGTGGTGCAGTTGCACCGACAGCTTGTGCCCCGGCTTCACCGTGATCCGCTTCACCTGGTACCGATAGCCCTGGTCCACCGAGTCATATTTGCCCCACGGCCGATAGACTTCGCGGTGGCTGGTGCTCTCGATCCGGTGCTTTTCAGTCAGCTGCGCGACTATTTTCTTGACGTCTTGCGCGTGGTCCTTGGTGGTCACCAAAATCGCGTCGGCGGTCTCGACGACCACCACATCATTGATCCCTGCAACCGTGACCAGGCGGTGGCTGGCATGCACATAGCTGTTGGTGACGTCCTGCAGCAGCACGTCACCCTGGGTGCAGTTCTGGTTCTGATCCTTGAGGCCCGCTTCCCACACTGAGTCCCAGGCACCCAGGTCGCTCCACGGCGAATCGAGGATGACCACCGACGCGATGTCGGTCTTTTCCATCACCGCGTAATCGATCGACACGTTGGGCGCGTTCACAAAATCCACCTGGCTGAGCCGGGTGAAATCCTGGTCATGGGCCGCGTTGGAGAGAGACAGTTCTGCGGCCACCATGATCTCCGGGCTCAGGCGCTCCAGCTCGGCCTTCATCACCGAGGCGCGGAACATGAACATGCCGCTGTTCCAGAAGTAGTTGCCTTGTTCCAGGTAGCCTTGCGCGGTCGCCAGGTCGGGCTTTTCCACGAAGGCATCGACATGCGCGGCGCCGTCCACCGCAGCCGCTTGAGTACGGATATAGCCGTAGCCGGTCTCCGGCTTGGTGGGCACAACCCCGAAGGTGACGATCTTGCCTTTGTTGACTTCCACCTTGGCCAGCGTCAAGGCCGCATTAAACGCTTGGGTATCGCCGATCACATGGTCCGCCGCCAGCACCAGCAGGATCGGATCGTCCCCATCCGCCAGCGCCGACAGGGTTGCCGCCGCAATCGCCGGGGCGGTGTTGCGGGCGGTCGGCTCAAGGAGGATTTTCTGCGGGATCACGTCCAGTGATCGACTTTGCTCGGCCACGATGAAACGGTGTTCTTCGTTGCACACAATGATCGGCGGGCTGACGGTCTCGCCCTCTATCGACAGGTTCTTGATGCGATCCAAGGTGGCTTGAAACAAACTCAAGTCACCGTGCAGCGCAATAAACTGCTTTGGTTTAAGCGCTCTTGAAAGCGGCCACAGGCGCGTGCCTGAACCGCCAGACAATATAACTGGGATCATAACGATTACTCGATGATTAAAGGCAATAAGAGCGGATTGACAAACAGCCGAAACTTAAGAAGTGAATGACTTCACATAACTGATCAAGCGGTCCCTTTCGGTAAAGTCCAGTGAACTTTCGACATTGCTGTAGTTAAGCGCCGAATCAATAGCCGAAAAGAACGCATCTTTATCATGGGCGATAAACACAGAGGGAAGGTCTGAAAAGTTTTCGGCGGTGTCGTACTGGTGATTATTGATGTGTTCACCGCGCCGACTGTCGCGCGGGACAATAACAATCGGTTTGCCCAGTTCAAGGGAGCGAATGATATTGCCCATGCCCGCATGGGAAACAATCACCTTTGACGCATTGAAGTTCTTGGAAAACAGCGGCTCGGCGATGGTCTTGTAAGCCGTAATGCGCCCCAGGTCATTTTCGTTATTGCCTACCTGGGCAACAATCGGGACCTGCGGGTTTGCATGACTCCACTCATGCAAGTAGCCGAGCATTCTTTCAAAGGGTGCTTGAGTGCCAACGCTGCAAAATATCATTTATACAATCCTCCCTTTATATTGGGCCCGGCTGTTTTGCGACAGCGTGGGCCACTGGGTCAGCAACTCATCGACAAAATACACAGCGATCCTGCCGGACAACGAGAGCTTCTTGGGATTGGCAATGCTGTCGATCCACAGGGTCTTTTTGCCCATCAGTTTTCCCGCGACCAGCCCCAGCAACCCCGGTGCCGCCCCGGTGGAGATCACGTACCTGGCCTTGCTGCGGTAAACGATCGCAAAGATCTGGCAAAAGCCCTTGATGATCTTCAACGGTTCACTGCGATTAAAGTCCGGGACTTGCGCGAAGGCATGGGTTGGATACTGCGAGCCAATGCTGATATCAACGGTGGCGATGGTAACTTTTTGACCGTCGAAGGCAGGCAGCAACTTGCTCATTTGTACCCAGTGCCCACCTCCAGAACAAATCAATAAAACATCACTTGATTGACTCATGACGGTTCCCTTCCTGTCAGGTGTAATAGACATCATTAAATAGTGGCGGCAGTTCTTAACAGTTGGGCCTGGCCTTTCCAGCGGGTTATTCGCTTGGCTTTGAGCAAGGCCGATTTCTCTTTATAGGTTTCTTGATTGGCGATGAGCTGCGCGACGCCGGCCTTGATGGACAGCGGGTCCAGGGTGTCGACAAACACCGCCGCCTCGGAAAACAACGAGCGCAGTACCGTGGTATTCGAAAGCGCCATCGGCCTGCCGGCGCTGACCGCTTCGTTGGCCACGCTCAGCTGGACGTTGTCGCGGGTGGTCAGGCCGAGCACCACATTCGCGTGGCACAGCAGCTGTTCAAAGGTCGCCTTGCTGAGGAAGCCGGTCAGCTTGATGTTCTCGGGGAATGACGCCACGAGCTCCTCGGACAGCTTGCCCTGATGCTTGCCGGTGATCAGGAAGTCGACACCGGGCATTTCGCGGGCGGCGTTGATCACGATCTCGATCGGTTCATCGATATCAAACGAGCACGGAAACAGTACATAGGGTGTCTCGCGCTCACTGGCGGGCGCCGCGTGAAAGTCACACGGCAAGTCTTCCAGGATAAAGATATTGGTGTCCTTGACGCCCAGGCCGGCCAACTCTTCTTTGACTTTAAAATTATGAACGACGACGGCATCGATTCTATTCAACAGCGCTACCGTGCCCGGAAAGCCTATCCATTGCTTGCGCAACAGGCTGTTGTGGGCATCGGCGATAATCTTCAGCCGGCGGTTGAATATAAACTTGTAGGCCAGTGCTATATGCAATACCGGGCTCGGCGGCAACTGCACCCACAGCACGTCAGGCGAACCGGCCAACAGGGTCTTCAGGGTTTTAAACGACTTGATCAAGTAATCCAGCGGCCGCGCGGATTTCTTCTTGAACTGGTTGGGCAGATGCAGAATGTCATACGCCCAGTATTGCTTCATGGTATCGGCGCGTCGTTGATAGCCAATCCATGCAATCATTAATGATTTCACGTCAGAGTCCTGCATAAATAAAGGTGGGGCCAGTGAGATTGCTTACACTGCAAACCAGATCGGAAAGTCGGCGTCGTATCGAATAGTGTTGTTTCTGAAGCGGATATGTTTGGCCGGATTGCCTCCCACGATCGAATACGCTGCAACGTTGCGCGTGACCACACTGCCCGGATAAACAACCGCGCCTGTTCCGATGGTGACGCCTGGCATCACCATCACATTGGGAAAGATCCAGGCATTGTCTTCAATCAACACCGGCTTCCCCACCAGGCCACTCATGGGGTCATCGATATCGTGGCCCAGCGTATAAACCCGGGTGTTATGGGAAATATTGACGTTGTCGCCGATGCGGATGCCCGCCCGATTATCCAGGTAGCAGTCGTAATTGACCGTGCAGTTTTTCCCGACCGAGAAGTTGCCGAAGGAGAAAAACACCACGTTGCGGTGGATCGTGGTCCGGGCGCCCACCCGGCATCCGGTTGCCCGGAGCAACGCGCGTCGCAGATTGAAAAACAACGCCAGGCTGAGCAGCGTATTGAACAGCGCAACAGCGGCCTTCTTGATGTTCAGTTTCAGGTTCTTCATCTACTCGCCCTGCCCTGGAGTATCCGTTACGCGCTGTGAACTCATCACAAAATTCCTGAAGCGGATATTGGTACTCACCGGCGTGGCGAAAGACGGGTTATTGCCACCGAAGAACGTCGAAAACAGCAAGCCGTCGATGGTGATCTCCGGCGTGTCTCTAAACGTCAGCCCGGTTTCCGAGTGCACCAGCTGGTTGTCGTACCAAATGGAAATCACACCGTCGGCCTGCCCCGGCGTATTCAACTTCACCAGTTGCTCCAACCTGTGCCATTGCCCCACCGTAAAGATCCAGGAACCCAACCCGACTGCCGTGCCCCAGGTTTTACTGGTGGGCAAATACGCGTAAATGGCGCTGGCGCCCTTTTCTTTCCAGATGTAGCGCGTGGAAAAGCCGTCATGGCCGTTCGGTATCTTGCCGCCCGTATTGCCGGTGCCACCGTAGAGGCCCGGGAGCTTGCCGCCTTTTACAAAGTCGAAATTCCTGTCGAACTTCAACTCATAGGTCAGTACCAGGCATTCCCTGCCCGGTTGCGGCAGTGGGGATTTGAATTCAATGCCGCCGTAGGGCAACCCGAGGCGCACCATCGAACCCGGGTCATAGGAGCCGGCCGGAAAATGCACGGCAATGTCCTTGATCTTTTGGCTGTAGGCCTTGTTCGTCAGATTGGCCCTGCCCTTTATGCTGCTTTGCGCCTGGGGCCCGTCGGCCATCTGCGAAACGTCCGGCAGTGACGGGTAGATGTTCTTGATGCCTGGCTCGCAACGGTCGTTCAACTCAGATGCGCCGCTGGCAGCCACCTGCAGGGCGAACGCCACAATGAGTAGCGTCGAGGCTGTCTTTTTCACGTCGGTTGCCCCTCCACTTTATTTTTCATCGACCCATTTCAAAAAGTCGTCGACCGCTTTTTGCGCAAGGGAAGAACGCTGGGCGATCTCCTGCTTGAGGTGCTCGGCCATTTGCGCCTTGGATTGCCGAAATTCGCTGATGGTGGCCTTGATCACCTCAGGGTCTGGGGTGCTGACCAGCCGGGTGCCCTGCGGCAGCATTTCATGGACTTTTTTCAGCTTGTTTTCGATTTCAACCGCGATGGTGGGAAAGCCCAGGGAAGCCGGCAGCAGTACACCGTGTGCACGGGCGCTGATGATCACGTCGGACTCGACGATCAGTTTCGCCATGAAGGTTTCGGGCGTATCGCCCGCCGCGTCCCAGCACAACCATTCGAACCTGTGGTACTTGTCGATCAGGTGCTGGTCACGTTCCTTGTACAGCGAGACCAGGCGTACCTGCTCGCCACGCTTGGCGAGCTCATCCGCGGCCTGGACCATCGCCTTGATGAACTGCTGCCCGTTCGCGTCATGGGGCCAGTCGCGCAGGATGAAGGACAGGTACTTGCCCTTCTTGAGGCTGCCGACCTCCAGGTCTTTGCTGGAGATCCACAGGTCGGAAAGCAGGCTGGGGTCGGTGTACACCTCGACGTCGGACTTTCCGAAGGCCTTGCAATGCTGCTGGCTGGTACCGTCCCGCACGGAAATGTAGTCACAGCGATTGATCACGCTGACGGCGCGGGTCAGCAGCTTGCCGCCGCCATCGAAGGGGCCCAGGCCAATACAGAACGCTGCCAGGCGCCGGTGGAAATAGATCCTGTCGACACCACCGCGCAACCCGACATACAAACGCAGAAGCGTGGACTTCAGGTCGGTCTGCGCCTTGATGCTCTTGCACAGCTTCGCCACGATGCCTTTGTTGGCAGCCGCCTCTTTGGCCGGTGGGATAAACGAGAAGAACTGGCCCCCACCGCCCAACACCACCAGGTCAGCCTTGACCGGCTCCTTGATGTGCAGCCACTTGATACGCGGGTTGAAGTTCCTGGCGATCTGCGGATGATCGACACCCACCGCTATATCCGATTCCTTAAAGCGTTTTTTCAGAATATTGATCACGCATAGCATTAATACGTCATCACCCAAATTACCAGGACCGTATGCCCCCCGGATATATACTTTGCTGACATTCATGCTGGGCTTCCATTTTCCACGGGGTCATTAAACACGGCATTCAAGGCAAACGTTGTTGCGAGAATGTAGATAAATATCAGCGCCATGATCATCAATCGATACAGCACACTTTCGACATAGGCGCTTGATATGAAACTGATGAAAGGCAATGTCCACAAGATCAGGATCCTGGGAGACACGAGCAACTCCAGAGGTAATATCTTCTTGTAGACGAAATACGGAAGTCCCAGCAGGAAGTGAATAAACTGCGAACCGATAAATGCCTTGGCAATCCCGATTGCACCTTCTTCCCGAAGCCACAGTGCTCCGGCAATGAATAGCACTCCCCATAGAATGTTACTCATCACACTGAACCAGGCCAGGTTCATCACGATCATCTTTCTTGAAATACCGGACTTGAATGCACTGAGCAGCGAACCCAGGATTACCAGAACCAACGTCACTTCAAAATCCCGCCCCAGGAAACTGCTGCCATACAGTTTGGCCAGCAACTCGGGGAACATGATCACCGGCTGTATGATCACCAACACCACCAGCCAGCCCGACAGAAAGTTCAAGGCGTCCAACTTGCGGCTTTTACCGCCCAGCGCGGCGGCCAGCATCGGCACCAGCACAGAGCCCAACACCACGGAAACATGGGAAAAGATCGCGTTCCATTGCATTGCGGCGGCGTACATGCCCAATGCGGCAAGGCCGTTAGTTGTTTCCGCCAGCAACTTGTTGGCGAACCAGTTCATCGGGGCGACCATCAACCCCGTCAGCAATACCGGCAGGCCAACAGCCAGCACTGCGTGCTTTTCAGTCATTGCACCTTTGAAACTCAGCGTGGTATTTCGGGCCTTCAATGTCTTCCAGCAGGCCAGTGCGCTGAAGAACACGATCAGCAATTGAGAACCGGCCAAGCCCAGCAGCGCACCGTTGAGTCGGAACTGCAGGGTCAGGAAGTACGTCGCCGGGATCGCGACAATCGCAATGATTCCGTTGATGGTCGCGATTGTCCGGTATTGGCCCCAACCGGTCAGGCAGCCCTGGGTCCATCCCGACAGGATAATCAACGTGATGGTGCTCAATACGATCAGCGATGCAGCGCTGAGGCTGTCTGCCCCCAGGATAACGCTGGAGAAAAAGTGCGGGAAAAACAGCGCTGTCCCGATGATCATCCCGCTGAACACAACCGAGAACAGCAGCGTCAGCGCGATGCCCCTGCCGGTCTTCTCGGGACAGGTCTCCTTGAACTGCCCGATATGCTTGGCCGTCGCCGTGGTGGTGGCTTGGGCGGCGACGTTGGCAAGCATCACAATCGCGCTCTGGATCAAACCATACTCGCCAAACGATTGCGCACCCAATACCCGGGCAACCAGGATGCCGGTGATGACCACCGACACTTTGGTGGCCACGGCAGAAACGAAACTCCATGCCGTACTGGACACGAACTTTTTCAACAGTGTGCTGTTCATCCGGCATTCACCTGCAAGGGTGTGGTTATCAGCGGCTGGCCAGGCTTGAGGGTCTTTTTGCGTTGCCTGGCGGTGTGTTCGGAACAGACCCGCAGCACAATCGCGCCATACGCGATACCGATGGCGTACGGCTGATAAGGCGTGGCCGAGACAACGAACATCACCCCCAGAAAGATGGCGATCGAAACCGCCACCCGGCTGTTCATGTGCTGGGTAATCGAGGTAATGAACACGTACAGCAAGTACACGCCGATCAGCCCGTACTTAACGAAGTAGGTTAAGTAGGCACTGTCGATATTCGAGTTCTTGTCATCGAGGCCACGGTACTCGAACCAGGGAATCTCGAACGGCGTGCCCGCGCCCAGTCCCACAAAGTAATGCAGCGGGTTCATGCCGCGGATCAACTCCAGCGCCGGGCTGAAGCGCGTGGCCAATTGGGCGGCCATGCCTTCGGACGACAAACCATCATTGATTCGATCAGCCCCGATCATATTGCTGATGCCAATGAACGCCATCAGCACCACCGCCCCGGCCAGGGCAACGCCTATCATGCGGGCCGGCCGGGTGTATTGGTGGATGATGATCGCCGCAAACACCGAGACAAAGATGAAGCGAGAGTTGGCAATGAACAAACAGATGAATGAAGTGGCCAGGCAAATGCTTGCGAGCTTTTTCCTGTGTTCGAACAGCCGTGGGTCTATGAAGTAATAAATCAGATAGGCCACGGCGGCGTACGTACCGCCGTCCAGGTAGCGGTAGGCGTTTTCTTCATAGTAGACGTCTTGAAACTTGTACAAGCCCAAGCGTAACCAGGCAATGTCCAGCACATTGAAGGCGGTCATCGCGATCAATAGCAGGAGCACTGTCTGCAACTTCAGCGTTTTTGCGGCAAGGGTCGCGATGTTCGAGAGCACGATAAATGACAGGATCATTATAAACGGCCGAACATCCTTCAACAGGTACTTGTTCGAGGACTCCAGCAGGCCGCAGGCGAGTAACACCACATACAGCCCGCACCCAAAAAGCAGGCCGCCTGGCACCGTCAATTGTTTCTTCTGTGTAGCCACCTGCCGGATCAGCAGTGCGCCCAGCCCGCCGACGATATAAAAGTCAAAGAAGTAGATACCCTTGAGCGAGATTATTTCGCTGTAGGAGTTACCCGTGGGAATAACAGCCAGCATTATCCCGAACACTACGATTGAGTATTTTGGATTTTTCGCCGCGAGCAAACCCGCTGACAGCGCGATAAGGGATAACAGGTAAAACATGGCTGGGTATTCTTTATGCTGATTTGAATTTGGCACGCTACCGCCCCAGGATTTTTCGTTCATTTCCTGAAAACGTGACCTCTATCCTGCAATTACAGTGGTGAATCAGCTCCGATCAGCCTGGTACTCGTACTGGTAATACCCATAGTTGCCGTAGCCATATTTGGCCGACGCTTTCTTTTCAACGCCGTTGAAGATCGCGCCCCTGAGCACGATGCCGTTCTGGGCAAATCGGCGCATGGTGTGCTCGATCTCTTTTGCCGGGTTCAAGCCATAGCGGGTGACGATCAGGTTGGTCCCCGATTGCCGTCCCACGATGGCTGCGTCGGTCACGGCCAAGAGCGGTGGCGTATCCAGAATCACCAGGTCATACCGTTCGCTGACCTGCGCCAACAGCTCGGTCAGGTTGCGGTGCATCAGCAGCTCGGAAGGATTCGGCGGTATTTGCCCGCGGCTGATGATGTCGAGGTTTTCAACGCCGGTTTTGTGGATGGCGGATTCAAGGGTGCATTGATTGGAGAGGATGTCGGAAAGCCCATCCTTGGCCGGCACACCCAGCACTTTGTGCAGGTAGCCCCGTCGCATATCCACGTCAATCAACAACACGCGCTGCCCGGTTTGCGCGATGACGGCCGCCAGGTTCACCGAGACAAAGGTTTTACCCACCTCGGGGCTGGGGCCGGAAATCATGATCCGGTTATTCGGCGCCTCGAGCATCGCGAAGTGCAAACTGGTGCGCAAGCTGCGCAAGGCCTCCACTGCCAGGTCCGTGGGGTGACTGATGGCCAGCAATGAAGAACCGGCATCGGCACGCCCACGCCCGCGGGTGATTTTGTCTTCTTCGACCTTTTGCAGCGTGCTGTACGGAATCGACGCGTACACCGGCAAGCCCAGTTGCTCGATGGCCTCGGGGCTTTCCAGGCCACGGTTCAGCGCCTTGCGCAGCAGCACCAGCGTCACCGCCAGGAAGCCGCCCAGCAGCGTCGCGATCAGCACGATGAGGATCTTTTTCGGCTTGATCGGCTTGAAGAAATTGACGTCTGCGGTGTCGATCAGGCGCACGTTGCCCACGGTTCCCGCGCGCATCACATCGAGTTCCTGGGACTTGTTGAGCAACTGGGTGTAAATGGCCGTGCCGACCTCGACATCCCGGGTGAGGCTCAGCAGCTCCTGCTGGGTGGAAGGCAGGCTCTCGACCCGGCTCGCCAGGCTCTGCTGCTTGCTGGTCAGCTCGCCGATCTGAGTCAGCAATGCGCGATACGCGGGATGCTGGCGGGTGAACTTGCGGTCCATCTCGGCCTGTTGCAGCTTCAGCTCGGAGATGCTGGTATCGAGGCCCACGATCTGGTCGAGAATCGCCTTGGTTTCCAGGGTGATGTCCACCGACTTGCTGCGGGTCTGGTATTCATTCAAGGCCTTCCCGGCTTTTTCCAGGTCCTTCTTGACCTCCGGCAGTTGCTCCTTGAGAAACGCCAGGCTTTGCGCCGCCTCAGCCGAGGTGCGCTCCACGTTCTGCCGCACGTAGATCGCCGCGATCTGATTGAGGATTTTGATCGCTTGGTCCGGCTCGGTGCTTTCCAGCGCCAGGCCGATCATGCCCGACTCCTTCCCTCGCTCGACCACATCCAGGTTCTCCTGATAGTCGAGGATGCTGGTCAGTCGCGCATTGCGGATCACCCGGAAACGCGTGCCGGGCTTGGCGCGCAGTTCTTCAATCTGGAATGCCACGCCATTTTGCTCGAACGGCTGCCCGGCCTCGCCGGCCGCCAGCACCTGGTCATCTTCATCCACCAGGGTGTAGTGCGCGTTTTCACCCACGGTCAGGGTCAGCTTCTTGCCCAATTGCCCGTCGGGCAGGTCCAGCTTGAAGATCTTCAGCGACTCGCCGCCCCAGGCGAAGCTGTCCAGGCCCAGCAGCGGCTCGGCGATTGCACCGGGGTTGGCCTTCTGGAAGCGGCGCGCCAGGAACTCACCCACTACCGGGAAGTACATCGGCTGTACGACGATATCGAGTTTCAGGTTGTCGACGGTTTTGCCAATCACGTAGCGGGACTGGATCAGCTCGATCTCGGTGGCCGACGGCGACTCCTTGCCCAGCATCCCGCCGATGTCCGAGAAGCCCAGCAAGTCGTTCTTTTTCGCTTCGACCTGCAGCAGGGCATTCGCCTGGTAGACCGGGGTTGCCAGCACCGCATAGGCGGCGCCAGTGACCATAAAGGCACCGGTCACCGCAGCGATCAGCCATTTATGGTCGATCAGTGTTCCAAACAGACCGAGGAGATCAATCTCCCCGTTATCGTCTTCCTGTACGGTGACTGCTGGCGTTTGCTGCATAAGTCGGATTCTTAGCCTTTATTTCGATTCAAAAAGTAGTGGCGATCAGCGTGCAAGACGCTGCGCCCATGCGTTTACAGCCTCTTCGATCAACGCATAAGCGTGCACAAACGCGGCCTTGCCTTGACGGTACGGGTCGCTGATCTCTCGCTCGTTTTGCCATTTGCCCAGCAGCAAGACCTTGCCTCGTGCCTCGGGCGCCATGCTGAGCACGGCATTGATGTGCTGTCGTTCCATGACCAGGATCAGGTCGGCTTCACTGATCGCCTGTGGCGCCAACTGGGTGGCCTGGTGCTTGTCGGCCGGATGACCGTGGGCTTCGAGTACCGCACGGGCGGTGGTTTCAATCGGCTTGCCGACCAACGCGGCAATACCTGCAGAACTGATCTTGATATCGGAGCACGGGAGTGCGCCACGCAAAAGACTTTCCGCGGTGGGACTACGGCAAATATTGCCAATACAGACAATCAACACTCTTTTAAACAAGGCACTATCCCCGGGCCATCCATTACCCCATGAAGCAACCTCTTCAACTTCATTACTTCACGGCAGTATTTATTAACACGTAACCCTCACTTCCCCCAAAATTATCTCCGGACGAAAAATAACAACCACCGCCTTCAACCCGACAATTTATAACATTCATTACTTCGTCACTCCCACCGGCTTTAAATTACAGCCTTGTCACGTATCGTCTTATATAGGAAGAGGAACGCCCATGAGCGCAAATGCCAACAAAGCCTGGTACCTGGTCCAGTGCAAATCCCGGCAGGACGAGCGCGCCGAGGAGCACCTCCAGCGCCAGGGCTATACCTGCTTCCGGTCTACCTATAAACGCGAACGGCTGTTGAAGGGCCAGCGCAGGACCACCCGTGAATCGTTGTTCCCCGGCTATCTGTTTATTCAAATGAGCCAGCAGGACAGCTGGAGCTCACTGCGCTCGACCCGCGGTGTGTCGCGGGTGGTGGCATTCGGCGCGCACCCGTTGCCCATCAGCGACACGCTGGTGGACGAACTCCAGGAGCGCGACCACCAGGCCGTGGTGAGCGCCCTGTTGCAGCCCGGCGAAAGCGTGCGCATCAATGAAGGGCCGTTTGCCGAACTTGAAGCGGTCTTCCTGGCCATGGACGGTGAGGAACGTGTGGTGTTGCTGATGAACTTCCTGCAACGGGAACAACGCATCAACTTGCCATTGGCAGAAATCAGCCGAGTGCAAAGAAGTGACTGATAGCGGCGCTGAACAGACAAGAAATAACATTCAACTTAATAACAGACTAAAAATAACATCCGCTTACTTTTTCACCTCTTGAGAATAAAGTAATACGTGAATTAACAGCGAGGGACGGCCATGAAAAGTTCAAAGCTATTGGTAGAGCGTATCGGCCTGTTTCCTTCTTCGGGAAACATTCACGTCAAGGTTAATAGTTCAACCACCGTTGTAGAACGCATGCAGGTGTTATACGCCGGCCATTCCCTGGACAGTGACGAATCCTGTACCGGGCTTTCAATGGTGTTCGCCGACTGGCGCTTCAAGTTGCAGGTGAGCAATCCCCTGTCCATCTGCCTGTGCGTGGAGAGCCGCGGCGACAGCCACCTGATGCAAATGAAGACGGCCGAACTATTGGCGAATATTTCCTGCACCGAGGAGCGGCCATGAGCATTTATGAGGATCTGAAACGGGCCTACGCCTTGAAAAGGCTGACGAACACGTTTGAAGGTTTCGTGGGCTTGGCACCGCACGAACAACTGCCGGCGGAGCAATATGCGCACAACACCCGGATCATGTCCCACTGGCTGGATCAGTTGCGCGGCAACTCACCGCAGGACATAACCGACACGCTGTTCAAGCAGATGAAGCGTTCGCAGCGTCGTGGCGATGCCCGGCGCTTCAATTGCCAGACGGTGCTGCTGGAGCTGCTGGTGGAAAGTAACCTGGCCCTGGACCTGGCCACTTACTCGGCGTTCAACTGCATGGAAGAGGCCCGCCAGGAAGGCTCCTGATGGGCCTGGTCGGCACCTGATACGGCCACTGCCACATGGTTGAGCAGCTTCTCGGCGTTGTACTTGGGTGCCATCGCACTTAACAACAGGATCACCATTCCCCCCCCGATCAACGATGGGGAAACCCGCACTTCAACCACCTCAAGGCGCCATAGAAACGCCAGTGCCGCCATGCCGCCCAAAAAGCCACCGGCCAGTGCTTCGTTGAGTGGGTGAATATAGGGTGCCACGCAATAGGCACTGAACCAGCCGGCGATCAACATCCCGGCGATAGCTGCGGGCCAGCGCCACTCGGGGTTGACCCGGCGCGCCACCAGGCTCATCGCCACGGGCACCATCAACGACGTATTCATGGCGTGACCGCTGAGCACCGCAATATCCAGCTGCTGGAGCGCCACGCCCCAGCCCTTGAACAGCAACTTGCTGAACGCCACGATGGAATAGGTGCAGGCGATGGTCATCAGCCACCACTTGACCGCCTGGGGCCGGGAATACCAGAGCCAGACGGCGATCACCACTGCGGCCGGAATCATGACGGTGATACCGCCATATTGCGCCAGTTCTTCCCGTATCAAGTGCTGTTCCCTACCCGCAAGTTTTTCCCGGACCCATGAGACCTCAGGTCCGGGCAAAACACAACGACTTCAGGGCGCGCCAGCCAGCGATTGCGGCGAAAACACCTCGGTATCCGTCAGTTTCTCTACCTCTACCCGGTGCGGGAAAATCTTCTTTTCCACAAACAAATCATCCACCTGCTGCAACGCCTGCACATCCCGCTCCTCTACCGGCAGCAGCGACTCATCACCCCATGTGCGCAGCAACTGTGAAACCTTGAGCGGGATATCGTTGACCGTGGCAAACACCCGTGCGTATTCCTCGGGGTTCTGCTGCGCCCATTCAAAAGCCTTGGCGAACCGCTGCAAAACGTCACGCAACGCCTGGCGCTTGAGCGGGTCGGTGAGCACTTCATCGGACGCGGTAATAAACGTCAGGCCGGTATTGATGCCCTCCCCGCTGATCAGCACCCGCGCGCCCTGCTGTTCGGCGAACGCCTGGTACACCCCGAAGGTCGCCCAGGCTTCGATCTTGCCGGCGTTGAACGCAGGTAATGCATCGGTGGGCAGCACGAAGCCGACGTTGACGTCCTTTTCATCCACGCCGGCATTCGCCAGGGCGCGGATCAGCAGGTACTGGGAAATGCTCCCACGGGCCGACGACACCACCACATTGCGTCCTTTCAGATCGGCCACGCTGTGGATCGGTGAATCGGGCGGCACCAGGATCGCAATGCTGCGCGCCTGACTGCGGCGCACCGCAACGATACGCAGCGGCGTGCCGTTGATGCTCAAGCGTTTCCCGAACTACATGAGTGTGCTGGAAGAGGCCTATGCCAACGCCGGCCCGGAGTGCCGTGTGGTCGACACCGAGAACCAGGCGTTCAACACCAACCATGCCGTGG
>NZ_JACARK010000281.1:0-2464 GCF_013386655.1 Pseudomonas sp. K5002
GAGCCCGCGACCTGCCCCAGGGCTCCCACATCGCCCTGATCTCGAAAAACTGCGCCCACTGGATCATCGCCGACCTCGCCATCTGGATGGCCGGCCACGTCTCGGTCCCGCTCTACCCCAACCTCACCGCCGACTCCGTCGCCCACGTACTCGAGCACTCCGAAGCCGCACTGGCATTTATCGGCAAACTGGACGACTGGCCCGCCATGTCCGCCGGAGTAAAGGCCGACCTGCCCACCATCAGCCTGCCGCTGTGCCCCGATGGCGAATTCGATTTCACCTGGGCCGACCTGCAAGCCTGCTCACCCATTCAGGACAACCCCGCGCCCGCAGCATCCGATCTAGCCACCATCATCTACACCTCCGGCACCACCGGCCTGCCCAAGGGCGTGATGCACAGCTTCGGCGCGCTGGCCTTCGCGGCCATCCGCGGCACTGAACTGTTCGGCCTGGGGGAGGGCGACCGCCTGCTGTCCTACCTGCCGCTGTGCCACGTCGCCGAACGCATGTTCGTGGAGATGGCCTCGATCTACACCGGACAGACAGTATTTTTCGCCGAGAGCCTCGACACTTTTCTGACAGACCTCAAACGGGCGAGGCCAACAGCGCTGTTCGGCGTACCGCGGATCTGGACCAAATTCCAGATGGGCGTCTATAGCAAAATCCCCCCGAGCCGCCTCGATACCTTGCTGCGCCTGCCCTTCATCGGCAAACGGGTCGGCCACAAAGTGCTCGCCGGGTTGGGCCTGGACGCTGTGCGCGTGGCGATCTCCGGCGCAGCCCCCGTGCCCGAAGCACTGTTGGTCTGGTATCGCCGGCTGGGCCTGGATGTGCTGGAGGTCTATGGCATGACCGAAAGCTGCGGCTACTCCCACGTGTGCCGCCCCGGCCAGCAGAAACTCGGCTGGATAGGCCCGCCATGCCCGGACGTCGAAGTGCGCATCGGTGACGACGGCGAAGTCCAGGTACGCAGCGGCGCGACCATGCTCGGTTATTACAAGGACCCGGCAAAAACTGCCGAGACCCTCACCGCCGACGGCTTCCTGCGCACCGGCGACAAGGGCGAGCAGGGCACCGATGGCCGCCTGCGGCTGACCGGGCGGCTCAAGGAAATCTTCAAGACCAGCAAAGGCAAATACGTGGCCCCGGCGCCGATTGAAAACCGCCTGGCCGAACATGCACGCATCGAGCAGGTGTGCGTGGTGGGCGATGGCTTGAGTGCGCCCATGGGCCTGTGCGTGTTATCTGCCGTGGGTCTGCAAGATGCCGCAGGCGCTGGGCGCCAGGCTTTGCAGGGCAGCCTTGAACGCTTGCTGGAAGAGGTCAACCAGGTGCTGGATAAACATGAGCGCTTGCGCCAACTGGTGGTGGTGAAAGACAGTTGGGCGGTGGAAAACGGTTTTCTCACGCCGACCTTGAAGATCAAGCGCAACGTGATTGAATCAGCCTACGGGTCGCAGTTCCTGGCCTGGAGCGAGCGCTCCGAGGCCGTGCTGTGGCAGGATTGAGCACTGACATAAAACCAATAAGGACCGATCAATGAGCCTGTGGCGCACCCAACCGAATATCGAGCAACTGAATGCGATTCAGAAAAACACCATCGGTGAAGTACTGGATATCCGCTTTGAACGTTTTGACGACGAGTCCCTGACGGCCAGCATGGTGATCGACCACCGCACCCATCAACCCTACGGCCTGCTGCACGGCGGCGCGTCGGTGGTACTCGCGGAAACCGTGGGCTCCATGGCCAGTTACCTGTGCATCGACGCCAGCAAGTTCTATTGCGTGGGCCTGGAAATCAACGCCAACCACCTGCGCGGCTTGCGCAGCGGGCGGGTGACGGCGGTGGCCAAGCCGATTCATATCGGGCGCACCACCCACGTGTGGGACATCCGCCTGACCAGCGATGAAGGCAAGGCCAGCTGTGTGTCGCGCCTGACCATGGCCGTGGTACCGCTGGGGGAGAAGCCGCCGGCCCGATAGGCGTGGCGTGAGTGTCATCATTCCTGGCAGTTACAGTCATTGCCGTGACTGCCCGGTCTGGGGAGAATCAACACTCTGTTTACGGTGATGGATCAGGTATGTCGCAGCACGTGTTTTTCGCTCACGCCAATGGCTTTCCTTCGGCGACCTACGGCAAATTGTTTGCCGCCCTGGCCCCGGAGTACGCCGTCGCGCATTTGCCGCAGCACGGTCACGACCCCCGGTTTCCAGTGGATGACAATTGGCAGAACCTGGTGGACGAACTGATCCACCACCTTGAGCAACAACCGGAGCCGGTGTGGGGCGTGGGCCATTCGTTGGGTGGTGTGCTGCACCTGCATGCGGCCATGCGTAGCCCGCAGCTGTATCGCGGGGTGGTGATGCTGGATTCGCCGGTACTGACCCTGGCCGATCGCTGGGTGATCCGCGCGGCCAAGCGTTTCGGCTTTATCGACCGGCTGACCCCGGCGGGGCGCACCCT
>NZ_JACARK010000282.1:0-1803 GCF_013386655.1 Pseudomonas sp. K5002
CCTGCCCCATCTGCACACCGAAGGTACCCTGCCGAACCACGGCATCCGCGAGCAAAGCATCGCCGCCGAGAAGGATTGGCCAGTCATGCGCCAGGCGGCCCTGGCCTGGCGCCTGAGCCGTGACACGCGCTACCTCAAGCAAGTGGATGACTACCTGAGCGCGTGGGCCAGCACCTACCAGCCGGACTTCAACCCGATCGACGAAACCAACCTCGACATGCTGATCAGCGCCTACGCCCTCACCGCCAGCGACCTTCGCCCCCAGACCCGCGACGCCACCCGCGCGCTGCTGACCAACCTGGGCAATGGCTATATCGAGCGCATCAAGCAGTTCCACGGCGAAAAGAAAGCCACCAACACCAATAACTGGCAGAGCCACCGCGTAAAACTGGTCACGGTGGCCGCCGCCGCACTGGGCGACCGCGAGATGCTCGAACAGGCCTTCCAGCTGTTCCGGCAACAGATCAACGACAACGTACTGCCCGACGGCTCGGTGAGCGACTTCCAGGACCGTGACGCCCTGCACTATGTGGTCTACGACCTGGAGCCGCTGGTGCAGGCCGCGCTGGCGGCCAAGCCCTACGGCATTGGCGGCAACTGGCTGGACGTCACCGCGCCCCACGGTGGCTCGCTGAGCGAAGCACTGGACTGGCTGGCGCCGTATGCCAAAGGCCAGCGCAGCCACGAAGAGTTCGTGCATACCCACGTGCAGTTCGACCGGGACCGGGCCCGCGTAGGTGAGCCTGGCTACAGCGGCGAATGGAACCCGAAAAGCAGCAATACGCTGTACTGGCTGGCGGCGCAGTTGGACGCCCGGTATCTGCCAGTGGCCGAACAACTCGCGCCCAAGCCTTCGGACTGGATCAGCGCCTGTTATTTGAAGTGAGTCGCCCGGTAGACTGAGCCGACTCACCCCTTCGAAGGATCGACCATGCTTATTGTGTTCAGCGGCCTGCCCGGCACCGGGAAGACCACGATTGCCAAGGCCCTTGCCGACCAATCCGGCGCCGTGTATCTGCGCATCGACACCATCGAGCAGGCCATCCGCGATGCAGGGGTCCTGGAGCAAGGTGTGGGCAGCAGCGGTTACCAGGTGGCCAATGCGCTGGCATTGAGCAACCTGTTGCTGGGCCACACGGTTATCGTCGATTGCGTAAATCCGGTGGCTGAAAGTCGTCAGGCGTGGCGCGACACCGCGCTAAGCGCCGATACGCCGCTGGTGAATATCCAGGTGGTGTGCTCCGACCCACACGAACACCAACGTCGCGTGGAATCACGCACCAGCGACATTCCGGGGCTCACACCGCCCACCTGGCAGTCCGTCCTGGCCCATGAATATGAGCCATGGGCCGAGTCGCCATTGACCGTCGATACGGCGCGCTTGTCTTCCCATGAGGCGGTGACGATGATCAACGCTCAGCTAAGCGCCTAGAGCGCACTCTCCATCGCCTTCATCAACACCGGGTCGCGCCCGTAAATGTCCGGCGCGTAGAGCAACGCGCCCTTGCCATCGACCTGCACCGTCCAATACCCCAGCAGCACCGGTACCGGCGTCGCGAGCCGGAACTCGTGGGTGGTTTCCGTCGCCAGCAATTCTTCGGTGCGGATCTTCTCCGACGGGCTCACCAGGAAGTCGCGCAACAGCAGCGGCTGCTCAACCCTCACACATCCCGAACTGAAGGCCCGCGGGCCCTTGGAGAACAGCGGCTGGCTCGGCGTGTCGTGCAAGTACACCGAATACGGGTTGGGAAAACGCAGCACGATCCGGCCCAGCGGGTTGCGCGGGCCGGCGCCCTGGCGCAG
>NZ_JACARK010000283.1:0-7795 GCF_013386655.1 Pseudomonas sp. K5002
CCACGCCGTAGGCCTGGAACACGCCCGCCAGCAATTCCCGGCGGCGCTGTCCGGCGGCATGGCCCAGCGCACGGCGCTGGCCCGTTGCCTGGCACGCCAGCCGCAGGTATTGCTGCTGGACGAGCCCTTCGGTGCCCTGGATGAAGTGACCCGTGCCGACATGCAGCACCTGCTGCTCAAGGTCAATCGCGAGCAAGGTTCGGCGGCGGTGCTGATCACCCACGATATCGACGAAGCGCTGCTGTTGTCCGACCGGATTCTGCTACTGGGTAACCGCCCGGCGCGGACCCTCGGCGAATGGCGCATCGACTTGCCGCAACCGCGGGAAGAACAGGTGGAAGCCATCGGCACCCTGCGCATCGAGATTCTCAAAACCCTACGGCGGGCGAGCCGCACTGACCCCCAACCCCCTGAACTGCTGGAGCCTTGCCATGTGTCTGGATGACCTCACTCACTCGCGCCGTGACTTTCTCAAACTCTCGGCCGTGCTCAGTGCCGCCGGAGCCTTGCCACTGCTGAGCAGCTTGCAGGCCCGGGCGGCCAGTGAGCCGGACGCACCGGTACGCATCGGCTATTTGCCGATCACCGACGCCACGCCGTTGCTGGTGGCCCACAACAATGGCCTGTTCGAGGCCGAAGGCATCAAGGCCGAGCGCCCGGTGCTGCTGCGCAGTTGGGCCCAGGTGATCGAGGCGTTCATTTCCGGGCAGGTCAACGTGATTCACCTGCTGTCGCCGATGACCGTATGGGCGCGGTATGGCAGCAAGGTCCCGGCCAAGGTCGTGGCCTGGAACCATGTGGGTGGCTCGGGCTTGACCGTGTCGCCGGGCATTACCGACGTGAAGCAACTGGGCGGCAAGTCGGTGGCGATTCCGTTCTGGTACTCGATTCACAACGTGGTGGTGCAGCAGTTGTTCCGCGACAACGGCCTGACCCCGGTGGCCCGCGCCGCCGGGAGTGCGATTGCCGCCAACGAGGTCAACCTGATCGTGTTGCCGCCCTCGGACATGCCGCCGGCCCTGGCCAGCAAGCGCATCGACGGCTACATCGTCGCCGAGCCGTTCAACGCCCTGGCGGAAAACCTCAACGTGGGCCGCGTACAGCGCTTTACCGGCGATGTGTGGCGCAACCATGCGTGCTGCGTGGTGTTCATGCACGAGCATGACCTGACCAACCGCCCGGAATGGTCGCAGAAGGTGGTGAATGCAATCGTCAAGGCCCAGGTCTGGACCCGCGACAACCGTGAAGAGGCGGTGAAGCTGCTGTCCAAGGACGGCGAGAACCGCTACACCCCGCATGCCGAACCAGTGCTGCGCAAAGTCCTGGCGCCGGCTGCCAGCGACCGTGCGGCTTACCTGGCTGACGGCGCGATCCAGCACGCCAACTGGGACGAGCACCGCATCGACTTCCAGCCGTATCCATTCCCCAGCTACACCGAGGAACTGGTACGCCGCCTGAAAGACACGCTGATCGAGGGCGACAAGAAATTCCTCGCCGACCTGGACCCCGCGTTTGTCGCCAAGGACCTGGTGGACGACCGCTTCGTGCGCAATGCGATCGCGGCGGTGGGCGGCATGAAGACCTTCGGCTTGCCTGAGGGCTTTGAGCGAAACGAGGAGATTGGCGTTTGAACAACGGCAAAACCTTGGGGTTGCCGGGCTGGTTGCTTGGCTTGAGCGGGTTGGCGGGGTTGTTGTTGCTCTGGTGGCTGGGGGTGAAGGTCTTTGGC
Organism: Pseudomonas sp. K5002; assembly: GCF_013386655.1. Taxonomy (NCBI): domain Bacteria; kingdom Pseudomonadati; phylum Pseudomonadota; class Gammaproteobacteria; order Pseudomonadales; family Pseudomonadaceae; genus Pseudomonas; species Pseudomonas sp. K5002. The sequence continues at coordinate 1,730 of NZ_JACARK010000283.1, forward strand.
AGCGCGGACGGTTTGTCTGCGCGGTTTTCGCTGTCGGCGACCCTCGCCAGCCTGTGGGAGTTGCTGGGCCGCAGCGAGCTGTACCTGAACATAGCCGTGAGCCTCAAGCGGATCTTCGTCGGGCTGTTCCTGGCATTGCTGATTGGTGTACCGCTGGGCTTGCTGGTGGGTAGTTCGCGCAAGCTGGAGGCGGCGACCACGCCGGCGTTCCAGTTTCTGCGGATGATCTCGCCGCTGTCGTGGATGCCCATCGTGGTGATGTTGATGGGCGTGGGCGACCAGCCGATCTACTTCCTGCTGGCGTTCGCAGCGGTGTGGCCGATTCTGCTGAATACGGCGGCGGGTGTGCGTCAGCTCGATCCGCGCTGGTTGCAACTGAGCAAGAGCCTGAGCGCCACGCGCTGGGAAACCTTGCGCCGGGTGATTATTCCCGGGGTGATGGGGCACGTGCTGACCGGCGTGCGCCTGGCCATCGGGATCCTGTGGATCGTGCTGGTGCCGTGCGAGATGCTCGGGGTCAGTGCCGGGCTGGGTTATTACATCCTCGACACTCGCGACCGGCTGGCCTACTCGGAGCTGATGGCGATGGTGCTGCTGATCGGCTTGTTGGGGTTTGCCCTGGATGCGTTTGCGCGCTGGTTGCATCAGCGCTGGGTGCATGGAGGGTGAACACCTCATGCAAAGGCTCGGAGGCTTTCCGGGCCTTTGCGATGTGCTCAGGGTTTCACGTAGATGCGCAGGTCGCCTGGAATATCGTTGGGCTGTAATGGCCGGTTCGGGTCTGGCGCAGGGTTTTTTGCTTTAAGCCCGATGCTGCTGTGGGTCATGTTCCTGTTGTCAAAAACCCCGATGCCGATGCTTTCCGTCAGTTCCGCCAGGCCCGGAACACCTTCGGAGGTGTTCATGTGCGCGCTCCCCACTAACGCGACCCACTTTTCGGTGCCCGAGTTTGCCTGGATGGTTTCCGCAGCGTAGTAGTTGAACTCCTTGAGCCGCTTTTCAGAGTTGACGCCAGTGCGGGTGCGATCACGGGATTTGTCGTGTCTATGTCGCGTCAGGTAATAGTGATCGAGGGGTAAAAGCTCTATTCCATTGTCTTCAAATTTTTTCTTGAGTTGTTCCAGTGTTGGATTCGTGCGGCGAGTGTTGCTGTTTCCGAGCATTCCGATTCCATCATCAGCGGGGCCACCGATGTAGTCGATATACCCTTCGAAATAGACTTTTTTGACACCCTGGCTTTTTAGCGTATCGACGTTGTCGAACAGCATTTTAAAGCTGGCCATCTGCGAGTGAGACTCTCCAAACACCACGCCGTTTGATGCTTTCAATGCCTCCGTGATCAGATCGGCTGCGGGGATCGGTACGGGGATATCGGGGATTGTAGGGCGCGGCGGAAGGCCTCCATCCTTGATCGCCTCATAATAGTCCTCCATTTCCACCCGAAACTTATCCAGCGTTGCCTGGCGGGTGTCGAGCTTGAAATGGTCGACTTCGAGCCTTCCTTTCAAACTTTCCACGTATTGGCCCTCGGGTAACGGCTTCCTGATTGGAGGTGGGCGGTTGACGGTGTTTATCGGGTTAAACCGGTGAGTGCTCTTGCTCGAAGAGGCATAGGCGTTGGGGGAGGGCTCCAGCGTATCAGCGCTACTGAGCGCTTGCAGGGGGCTGCCGTATGGCTGGTGCTTTTGTGCGTCGAAAGCGTACCACTTGCCCTTGATCTGCACCGCGCTGCCCTCGACCGTCTGCTCGCCCATCTGGAATGAGCCGGTAGCGGCTGCGTCATATCGAGTGCCGGCGGCGGCAAGCTCCCTGTTGCTCGCTGTACCCTTGAGCGTTTTCAAGCCCTGGGTGGCTGCGTTTGCGCCGTCGATGGCGAGTTTTCCCGCGCCGACTACCAGGTCGCCAAGTCCGCTCAGCGGATTGAGTTCCGAGAGTGCGGTAACCCCGAAAATCTTGCTCAGCTTGAGGGCTTTGCTGGCCGCGCTGCTGGCAGTGCTCAGGGTTTTTCCGACCTTCGCGGCGACGCCTGCACCTGCCGTGAGAAAGCCGAACGCATCAAATGCCAGGTCAGAGAACCCATCTTTATAGTTGCCATTACTGAAGTTGACGATGGCCGACCTGAGCGGAACAAGGTCGAGAAAAAAGTTGCCGATGGTGCTGGCGACCGTCCTTCTATGCTCATCCGGCGTACTTCCGGCCGCTTGTTGCCTGACGGTTTCCAGATCGAGCCCCTCGACAATTGAATCCGCAAGGTACTCCGCCCGGAAATTCCTGAACAGGTTGGGATTGGATCCCTCGAGCGGGTTCTCTTGCTTTATATAGTCGCGCTTGGCATCGAAGGTGGAGAACTCTTCTATTCGGGTTACTTCGTCGGCGATCTTCTGGTCCTGGCGCGTGATAACTGCGTTGCTGACTTTCCTGATGCTGCCTTTTTCGGTATCGAACTCATAGGTGGACGGCTTGTTCTGGTGTTTTGTGGTGACCAGTATTTTTTTGCTTGTATGGAAGAGGGTTTCTCCCGCGAATGGTGTCCAGCTGACTCTGTAGGATTTTTCTTTGTAGAAGTTCAGCTTTCCTAACCGCAAGTTTTCTTTGTCCTCCGGTGGAAGGTTGGCGAGGGCGTTCAAGATGGAATATTTCTTGACGGTTTTATAGTCGCTTATGGTCTGGCTGATGGCTTTGTCAAAGGTGTCGGTGACTTTAAAGCCGGGGCCATGGGTAAAGGTGGCGAAGGCATCAAGGTCGACGCCATGCGTTCCAGGTTTGAGCTCCCAGTCTGATGCCGTTATTTTCTCGCCTTGCATGGTCAGGTCCAGCATGGAATAAGGGCCGCGAGTGGGGATCGTCTTGTTGGCGGTTTTGTTGGGCTTGAGCAACACCTTCTCTTCAAAGGGGACGCCTTCGCCAAATTTTTCCTTGAGCAGGTCCAGCGCCATCTGCTTGCGGCTGGGCATCGGGGTGTCAAGCAAGCCGGAGGCGTGTTTCAGCTTGCCCAATTGATAGTTGAACGCGTCCATGGCGGTATCAATGTCTGGTTTTTCGTAAAGCGTGTCGTCTTTCGCCTCAAGCACCCCATTGACCACGGCCCAGTCCAACAATGCCGCAGTTTGGGCAGCTTCGGGCGCGGGCCCACTTGAGTCGGCGGCGATCATCACTTCGGCAAAACTCATGTTCGCTACGCTGCCAGGGGACCTGGCTTCGATGGCGGCCGCCGCGATGCACAGGTTGGCCCAGGCCAGGCTGCCGTAGACCACGCTGTCGGGAATATTCTTGATCAGCAACTGCGGTGCCGCCCGCATCAACAGCAGATGCGTACCCAGCGAGGCGTTGGCAGGTGAGGTTTTGCCGGTATCACTCAAGTGCTCGCGCAGGCCGGCGACGATCGCCGAGGTGGGTTTGCCCCAATATTGTTTATGTGACAGGTCGAATCCGGCCACTTTGTTGCGATGCGGTTGGGTGATGGATTCCTGATCCAGATCGAGGTTGATGGCCGCCAGTACGTGATCATTCACGCTGCTATCAGTCGGAATGCTCTCCAGGTTGGTCTGCAAGGCCTCTCCCAGCGCCTGGCCTCGGGGGGAACGGATGAGGGCTTCCAGCGTTTTGGCCGGATCGCTCGAGGCGTCGCTGGAGAGCGGCAGGTTACCGTTCAGAAACTCCAGGAGCCCCCGCTGCTGGCTTGCTTGCTGAACATCCGGAGGGCCAGCGGCATGTTCTCTGGCGGCGGTGAGCAGTTCGTTCTGCTGAGGTGTGCTCAAGGGCAGGGGCCAGGACAAGGCGCCGCCCAGATTTCCCCATGGATGGGGGTGGGAACGTGTCAGCGAGGTGCGCGCCAGGGTCAGCAGCTCATCATGGGTGGTTGGCTCGGGCAGGCCCATAGCCTTGAGAAAGTTTGCAAGACTCACGGCGTTAGCACTATTTGGGGGGTAAGAAGAGTTGGGCGCGAGGTCCATCAGCGTGCTTCCCAGCGCAGATCGCACCACCAGAAACGGCGCGTTCGGTCCTGCCAACGTGGCGACATGAGTGAGCTGCTGCGCCAGTGCCTGCCAGTTTTTTCGGTCAGCCAGCGCGGTCTCCAAGGCTTTCGGGCCATTGGGGGGCGGTGTGTCAGCCGCGGGGTCCGGAATGTCCGTTGCGCTTTGCAATATTTCATCGGGGTATGACGGTATATCGGGGAGTGGTATCGGAGGAGGGGGCGGTGGTGGGTATGCAGTGGAGGAAGGAACCGAGTTGCTGACTATCATCGTGAACACCTTTAGGCACGCTCATTCAGGAATGCGCCTTTCAGGAAAACCTCCCTGCTTCCTGGACGCTCTTGCTGAGTGTCGGAAGCAGGGGGAATGGCTCCGCCTGTAAAGTGTTCAAGATGTCAGAAAATGTACGGATGACCGATCAGCGATGGTAATACCCCGGTCCGCCTTCGCTGTAGCGATGGTCATGCCAACCGCCGCCGCCGTGGGGGAAAATAATGCAGCCGCTCATGCTCAACATGATCAGCAAGGGAATCAGCAGTGTGATTCGACGAAGCATTTCAAAATCCTCTAGGGTGCTCTCAGGTTCAATCAGGCGTTGGGCAAGCCAAAGTTTTTCATCGCCTGTAACATGAGACCCCGCCGACCCCAATCCATCCCCGCTAACAGGTATGTGCTTGGTGTGGTAGTCGATACAAAGTGGACACAATTTTTTAGCTTCAGGAACCTGTCATGACCCAAAAGCAACGTTTGAAATACTCGATTCTGATCTCCCTGCTGGTGCTGGGGACGATGTTTGGCCTGTCCTACTTGCAGAACAACGGGGTCATCAGCGAAAAGACGTTCCAGTACATCGCGATTGCGGTAGCGGTAACCGTGGTGGTGATCAACGGTGTGATGCGTCGCAAGGTCAAGCCTAACCTTTGAGTCAGGCCCGGCCTTCCAGGACTTTGGCAGCCTGCTCGTGCAGGCTGTAGCTCTTGTCGGCGTTCAGGGTGATCACGCCTTCGGTGCACAGGCGCTTGAGCACCTCGCGCACGCTGAGAAACGACAACGGAATGCCCAGCTCCAGCAAATGGCTGTGCACGCCGCGCACGCCGAGGGTGCGCTGGTTGTCGGCGGCGGTCAGCAGGGCGTCGATGACCTTCAGCCGGATCAGGCTGGTGCGCAGGCCAAAGCATTTGAGCAAATGACGAATACGCTGGTTGCCATGTTCCGGCGCCTTGCCGAACGCCTGGTTGCCGGTGGCAAAACCTCCGTCATGCATGGGTGAGTGTCCTTCCGTGGGCCGTTGCGAGTTGTACATGCAGAAACTCCTTATCAGAGCCTGATCAGGAAAATGATGGCGCTCTTAGTTAATAAGACGTACGAGCTGCACAAATCATGAAGCGGGGGATGTAGAAATTTTGTCGGTAACATCCTGGAGACATACCGACCTGTCCGAATAAACGCCTGCGGCTGCTAAAATTATTCCCGGTATTTACGTCTTAACTGAGGTGTTGGCGAAGCTGTCCCTCGTCGCGGTGTTTAATTTGGCTGTGGAGTCTGCGTGATTATTTCCAACGGGTTGTTCAGGATGTGTGTGGCAGGGGCGTTGCTGGGGCTGAGTCTTTCGGCCACGGCGCGGGTGCAGGAGCAACAGGCCACCGCCGAGATCCGTCGCACCAGCTTTGGTGTCCCGCATATCCGGGCCAACGATGAGCGTGGGCTGGGGTTCGGCATCGGTTATGCCTATGCCCAGGACAACCTGTGCCTGCTGGCCAATGAAGTGGTGACGGTCAATGGCGAGCGTGCCAGGTACTTTGGTCCCGAACAGGCGACCCTGGAAGGGCGTAACAACCTTGCCAACGACGTGTTCTTCACCTGGCTGAACACCCCCGAGGCCGTTGCGGCATTCTGGAAGGCCCAGCCCCCGGCGATGCAGCAGCGCATTGAAGGGTATGTTGCCGGTTACAACCACTACCTCAAGGAGCGCACTGCCCAGGGTTTGCCGGCGCAGTGCCAGGCGGCCTGGGTACGGCCGATCACGGCCGAAGACCTGGTCAAGCTGACCCGCCGGCTGCTGGTGGAAGGTGGCGTCGGGCAATTTGCCGAG
>NZ_JACARK010000284.1:0-3256 GCF_013386655.1 Pseudomonas sp. K5002
ACCTGATCTGGATCGGCCACGCCGCCGGGATCAAGGATGTGCTCACCGCTGAAGAAAACCTCAGCTGGCTCAGCGCCCTGCATCATCCCGCCAGCCGCGAGGCGATCTGGCAGGCGCTGGCCGCGGTTGGCCTCAAGGGTTTCGAAGACGTTCCCTGCCACACCCTGTCCGCCGGCCAGCAGCGCCGCGTGGCGCTGGCCCGTTTGTATCTCGACGGCCCGCCGCTATGGATTCTCGACGAACCCTTCACCGCCCTCGACAAACAAGGCGTTGCCCAATTGGAAGAACACCTTGCCGCGCACTGCGAGCAGGGCGGCATGGTTGTCCTGACCACTCACCACACCTTGACGCGCATGCCTGCCGGTTACCGCGACCTCGACCTGGGACGGTGGGCGGTATGAGTGTTTTTGCCCTGTTGGTCGCCCGCGAAGCGCGGTTACTCTGTCGCCGTCCGGCCGAATTGGCCAACCCGCTGGTGTTCTTCGCGATTGTGATTGCGCTGTTCCCGTTGGCGGTGGGCCCCGAGACTAAACTGTTGCAAACCTTGTCTCCGGGACTGGTCTGGGTGGCGGCGCTTTTGTCGGTCCTGCTCTCGCTGGACGGGCTGTTTCGCAGTGATTTTGAAGACGGTTCCCTCGAACAGTGGGTCCTTTCGTCGCACCCCCTGCCACTTCTGGTATTGGCCAAGGTACTGGCACACTGGGCGTTTTCCGGCCTGGCGCTGGTATTGCTCGCGCCGCTGCTGGCGATGATGCTGGGGTTGCCCACCGAATGCCTGCCGGTGTTGCTCCTTTCCTTGTTGCTTGGCACGCCGGTTCTCAGTCTACTGGGCGCCGTAGGTGCGGCACTGACCGTCGGTTTGAAACGCGGTGGCCTGTTGTTGGCGCTGCTGATCTTGCCTTTGTATATCCCGGTGTTGATCCTGGGCAGCGGCGCGTTGCAAGCCGCGCTCCAGGGCATGCCGGCGACCGGTTACCTCCTGTGGCTTGGCAGCCTGGCCGCCCTGGCGGTAACCCTGACACCCTTTGCTATAGCGGCTGGCCTGAAGATCAGCGTCGGCGAATAATGAGGTCTGGTTAAGCGATAGAACCTTAACCAGTAAAGACCCTAAGCTTCTCGCAACGACGAGAAGCAACCGTGATGGAAACAGCATGAACTGGACCTGGTTTCACAAGCTCGGCTCGCCCAAATGGTTTTACGGCATCAGTGGCAAACTGCTGCCGTGGTTGAGCATCGCCGCGGTATTGCTGATCGGCATCGGCCTGGTCTGGGGCCTGGCCTTCGCGCCGCCGGACTATCAGCAAGGCAACAGCTTTCGCATCATCTACATCCACGTGCCTGCCGCGATGCTGGCCCAGTCCTGCTACGTGATGCTGGCGGTGTGCGGCATCGTCGGCCTGGTGTGGAAGATGAAACTGGCGGATGTGGCCCTGCAATGCGCCGCGCCCATCGGTGCCTGGATGACCGCCGTGGCGCTGGTCACCGGCGCGATCTGGGGCAAGCCGACCTGGGGTTCGTGGTGGGTATGGGATGCGCGACTCACCTCGATGCTGATCCTGCTGTTCCTGTACTTCGGCCTGATTGCCCTGGGCAACGCCATCAGCAACCGTGACAGCGCCGCCAAGGCCTGCGCGGTGCTGGCGATTGTCGGCGTGATCAACATCCCGATCATCAAATACTCCGTGGAGTGGTGGAACACCCTGCACCAGGGCGCCACCTTCACCCTCACCGAAAAGCCGGCAATGCCCGTGGAAATGTGGGCGCCGCTGCTGCTGATGGTGCTGGGGTTCTACTGCTTCTTCGGCGCCGTGCTGCTGCTGCGCATGCGCCTCGAAGTGCTCAAGCGTGAAGCCCGCACCAGTTGGGTCAAGGCCGAAGTGCAAAACAGCCTGGGAGCCCGTGGATGAGCTTCAACTCTTTCAGTGATTTTCTCGCCATGGGCCATCACGCCCTGTACGTCTGGACGGCCTATGGCATTTGCCTGGCGGTGCTGGCCCTCAACGTCGCCGCGCCGATCCTGGCCCGCAAGCGTTACCTGCAACAAGAGGCGCGTCGTTTGCGCCGGGAGACCGAAAAGTGAATCCGCTGCGTAGAAAGCGTCTGTTGATCATCCTGGCCATCATGGCCGGTGTCGGCATTGCCGTGACCCTGGCCCTGAGCGCCCTGCGGGAGAACATCAACCTGTTCTACACCCCGACCCAGATCGCCAACGGCGAAGCGCCGCTGGACACCCGAATCCGTGCCGGTGGCATGGTCGAGAAAGGCTCGTTGCAACGCTCCGGCGACTCCCTGGACGTCAAGTTCATCGTCACCGACTTCAACAAATCCGTGACCATCACCTACCGCGGCATCCTCCCGGACCTGTTCCGCGAAGGGCAGGGCATCGTTGCCCTCGGCAAGCTCAACGCCGACGGCGTGGTGGTGGCCGATGAAGTGCTGGCCAAGCACGATGAAAAATACATGCCGCCGGAAGTCACCAAGGCCCTCAAAGACAGCGGCCAATCCGCCCCGACCCCCGCCAAGGAGGGCTAAGTCATGACGTCCGCACTGTTTATTCCGGAGTTGGGCCAACTGGCGATGATCCTCGCCCTGTGCTTTGCCATCGTCCAGGCCGTGGTCCCGTTGCTGGGCGCCTGGCGCGGTGACCGCCTGTGGATGAGCCTGGCCCAGCCGGCTGCCTGGGGCCAGTTCGCCTTTCTGGTGTTCGCCTTCGGTTGCCTGACCTACGCCTTCATGACCGACGACTTTTCTGTCGCCTACGTCGCCAATAACTCCAACAGCGCCTTGCCCTGGTACTACAAGTTCAGCGCCGTGTGGGGCGCCCACGAAGGTTCGTTGCTGCTGTGGGCATTGATCCTCGGCGGCTGGACCTTTGCCGTCTCGATCTTCTCCCGCCAACTGCCGCAAGTGATGCTGGCCCGGGTGCTGGCGGTGATGGGCATGATCAGCATCGGCTTCCTGCTGTTCCTGATCATGACCTCCAACCCGTTCACCCGCATCCTGCCGCAGATCCCGGTCGACGGGCACGACCTCAACCCGCTGCTGCAAGACATCGGCCTTATCGTGCACCCGCCGATGCTCTACATGGGCTACGTCGGTTTCTCGGTCGCCTTCGCCTTCGCCATCGCCGCCTTGCTCGGCGGGCGTCTCGATGCCGCCTGGGCGCGCTGGTCGCGGCCGTGGACCATCGTCGCCTGGGCATTCCTCGGCATCGGCATCACCCTGGGCTCGTGGTGGGCCTACTACGAACTCGGCT
>NZ_JACARK010000285.1:0-4300 GCF_013386655.1 Pseudomonas sp. K5002
CAACGCGTCCTATTGCGCGGCGGCGATGCCCGGCACCAGTGGCAGCACGCCCACATTGACCAGCGCCTTGGGCTGGCGGTAATGCAGCGCCGCCGGAATCATGTCCGCCTTGGCGACGCCGCCGTTACGCTGCAACGCGGCAAACGGATGGCGACCAAAACTGCGGATCTTCGCGCAACGGGTCGGGGCCATCAGTGCACCGTGGAAGTACAGTTGCACGCCAGGCGCCAGGCCAGCGCCCAGGGCTGCCAGCGCACCGCTGACGTTTTCCCAGGCATCGCTGTCGGGTACACCGGCCGGCAGCATCGAGCCGGTAAACAGCACCGGCGCGGGCAGGCCCAGCAGTTGGAAACTCATGGCCGCAGCGCTATAGGCCAGGGTGTCGGTGCCGTGCAGCACCAGTACGGCGTCGCAACCCTCGTCCACCGCCTCGATCACGGCGACGCGCAGGCGCTGCCAGTAGGCGGGGGTCATGTTCGCACTGTCGATCAGCGGGGACATTTCCCGAAAGCGCCAGGCTGGCATATTCAGTTGGGCGAGGGCTTCGCTCATGCGCGCTTCAAACCCCGAAGCGGGGGCCAGGCCGTTGGCGCTGGCCTGCATGCCGATGGTGCCGCCGGTGTAGAGCACCATGACGTTGTTGGCTGGTTGCATTGAAGAATCTCCTGAACGAAAAACGCCGCCGGGCCCAGAGCATGCCCAAGGCCGGGCGGCGTGTCATCTATCTAGGTTTAGCGTTGCGCTTGAGCGTTCAGTTCTGCGGTCGCTTGAGCGGCTGGCTCAGGCTTCACCGGATTTGCCGGCCAGGCCTTGCGGTCCAGGTCCAGGTCCGGGAACTTGCTGGAATCAAACACCGGGGTCTTGATGCCCGCAGCACGCTGGCCGTCGTAGTCATTCAGGATGCGCATGGCGATCTTGAACAGGAACGCCAGGGCGAACAGGTTGACGAACGCCAGCATGGTCATGGTGATGTCGGCGAAGGCAAACACGGTGCTCAGGTTCTCGATGGAACCCCAGAAAATCAGCACCAGCACCAGCGCGCGGTAGCCCATCAGCACCTTGCGGTTGTCGCCCACGATGAAGCGCAGGTTGCTCTCGCCGAGGTAGTAGTTGTACATGATCGAGGTGAACACGAACAACGCCAGGGCCACCGAGATGAACATCCGGCCCCAGTCACCCACCACCGCTGCGAGGGAATTCTGGGTCAAGGCAATGCCGTCGCCTTCGAAGCCCGGGGTGTAGAAACCCGAGAGCAGGATCAGCAGCGCGGTGCAGGTGCAGATGACGAAGGTGTCGAGGAACACGCTGAACGCCTGAACCACGCCCTGGGCGATCGGGTGTTCAACCGAGGCGACTGCCGCCACGTTAGGCGCACTGCCCAGGCCGGCTTCGTTGGCGAACACGCCGCGTTTCACACCCATGATGATCGCGCTGCCCACCAGGCCACCGAAGGCCTGGTCGAGGCCGAAAGCGCTCTTGACGATGGTCGCGAGCATGGCCGGCACGTGGTCGAATTGCAGCACGATCACGTACAGGGTCACCGCGATGTAGACCAGGGTCTTGACCGGTACCAGCAGGTCGGCGATCGAGGCGATACGCTTGATCCCGCCGATGAACACCAGGCCCAGCAACACCGCCAGGGCCAGGCCGGTGTAGGTGGTGTCGAGGCCAAACGCGTTGTTCAGCGAGTGGGTGACGGCGTGGGCTTGCAGGCCATTGAAGGCGAAGCCGAAAGTCACCAGCAGCAGGAACGCCATCACCATGCCCAGCCAGCGTTTGTGCAGGCCGTGCTGGATGTAATACGCCGGGCCACCACGGTAGGTGCCTTCAGCGTCGGTGCGTTTGTACAGTTGGCCGAGGGAGCACTCGATAAAGCTCGAAGACATGCCCACCAGAGCGGTGACCCACATCCAGAATACGGCGCCCGGGCCACCCAGGGTCACGGCAATGCCGACGCCAGCGATGTTGCCGGCACCCACGCGCCCGGCGAGGCTGAGCATCAGCGCCTGGAACGAACTGAGCTGGCCGGCGCTGCTTTTCAGGCTGTCGCGAAACACCGAAAACATGTGGAAAAAGTGACGCAACTGAACGAAACGCGAGCGGATCGTGAAGTAACCACCGAGCCCGACAATGAGCACGATCAATACTTTCCCTGAGAGGAAGTCGTTGATGACTTCTAGCATGGAGTGTTCCTCGCTGATTTTTCTAATGGCAAACGCAGGACGGTCCGACGCATCGCTCGGCACCAGGCAGTGCACGACGCTTCGACCCCAATCCTTTTGCGGGTGTTGTTATTCATGCGGTTTCGCGCTTCCCAGGGTCTCGTTACCGACGACCGCTGACGCGAAGAGGGGCGGCACTATACCTAGGAGTGGGTGATCCGTCTGCACGAGGCGATTAAAGGTTTCAGCCAAGGCGTTACGGGCAAGGCGGGTTTGTTGGGCGATCTTGGAGTTTTTATTGGCGTCATTTCACAACCTTGAGGCAAAAAAAAGGGCCTGAAGAACGAGCCTTCAGGCCCTCAAAAGGTGAGAGGTGTCTAGTCCCTCAACCTGGTGAGCGGTGCAACAAACGCTTAGGCCTTCAGAGGCACCAAGCGTGGGGCAATCATGTTTTCGGGGCGCAGGATGTCGTCGAGCATGGCGTCGTCGAGCAAGCCTTCTTCGCGCACCAGTTCCAGCACGCCGCGGCCGCTTTCAAGGGCGATACGGGCGATGCGGGTGGCGTTTTCATAGCCGATGTACGGGTTCAGCGCGGTGACCAGGCCGATGGAGTGTTCCACCAGTTCGCGGCAGCGGGCTTCGTTGGCAGTGATGCCGACGATGCAGTGCTCGCGCAGCATGTCCATGGCGCGTTGCAGCAGGCGGATCGAGTCGAAGATCTTGTAGGCGATCAGCGGCTCCATCACGTTCAGTTGCAGCTGGCCGCCTTCGGCCGCGATGGTCAGCGCCAAATCGTTACCGATGATTTGGAACGCCACCTGGTTCACGGCTTCCGGGATCACCGGGTTGACCTTGCCGGGCATGATCGAGCTGCCTGGCTGGCGCGCCGGCAGGTTGATTTCGTTGATGCCGGTGCGCGGGCCGCTGGACAGCAGGCGCAGGTCGTTGCAGATCTTTGACAGCTTCACCGCGGTACGCTTGAGCATACCGGAGAACAGCACGAAAGCGCCCATGTCGGAGGTGGCTTCGATCAGGTCGGCAGCCGGTACCAGCGGCTGGCCGCTGATGGTCGCCAGGCGCTGGACGGCCAGGGCCTGGTAACGCGGGTCGGCGTTGATGCCGGTACCGATGGCGGTGCCGCCCAGGTTCACTTCGGTCAGCAGCTCAGGCGCCAGGGTCTTCAGGCGGGCCAGGTCTTCACCGAGGGTGGTGGCGAAGGCACGGAATTCCTGGCCGAGGGTCATCGGCACTGCGTCTTGCAGCTGGGTACGGCCCATTTTCAGGACGTGGCTGAATTCTTCACCCTTGGCAGCGAACGCCTGGATCAGGCTGTCGAGACTGGCCAACAGCGCGTCGTGGCCCAGCAGCAGACCCAGGCGGATCGCGGTCGGGTAGGCGTCGTTGGTCGACTGCGCCATGTTCACGTCGTTGTTGGGGTGCAGGTATTGGTATTCGCCCTTGCTGTGACCCATGGCCTCCAGCGCGATGTTGGCGATGACTTCGTTGGCATTCATGTTGGTTGAAGTGCCAGCGCCGCCTTGAATCATGTCCACCACGAACTCTTCGTGGAAATCGCCGCGGATCAGACGGGCACAGGCTTCGCTGATGGCAGCGTGCTTGGCTTCGCTGAGTTGGCCCAGCTCGCGGTTGGCGTCAGCAGCTGCCTGCTTGACCATTGCCAGGCCGACCACCAATTTCGGGTAATGCGAAATCGGAACGCCCGAGAGACGGAAGTTGTTCACCGCTCGCAGGGTCTGGATGCCGTAATACGCTTGAGCGGGTACTTCGAGTACGCCAAGCAGGTCTTTTTCTGTGCGGAAAGATGCAGCGGAGGACATGACGGAAATCATCTCGATATGGACCCGGGCTAGGCCGGAACGCTGTGAATGCTAGGCTTGCAGGAGATTTTGGGCCAATGCTGTTAAACACTGGCCTATGCATAAACGGCATAATGTCGGTGTGACCCCGTTACCATGACGGACGTGTGTGCCAAAATGGTGCGTGCCCCGGGAGGATGTGATGAACCTTGAAAGCAAATGGCTGGAAGACTTTAGCGCCTTGGCTGCCACCCGCAGCTTCTCCCAGGCGGCTGAGCGGCGCTTCGTCACCCAGCCGGCGTTCAGTCGGCGCATCCGCAG
>NZ_JACARK010000286.1:0-2646 GCF_013386655.1 Pseudomonas sp. K5002
AAGGAAGAAGTGGCCCGGCGCCTGGCTGCCGGCGAGCCGCACGTTATCCGCATGAAGGTGCCGAGCGAAGGCGTGTGCGTGGTGCCGGACATGCTGCGCGGTGACGTCGAGATCCCGTGGGACCGCATGGACATGCAAGTGCTGATGAAGACCGACGGCCTGCCGACGTACTTCCTGGCCAACGTGGTGGACGACCACCTGATGGGCATCACCCACGTACTGCGTGGCGAAGAGTGGCTGCCATCGGCGCCGAAACTGATCCTGTTGTACGAGTACTTCGGCTGGGAACAACCGCAGCTGTGCTACATGCCGCTGCTGCGTAACCCGGACAAGAGCAAGCTGTCCAAGCGCAAGAACCCGACCTCGGTGACTTTCTACGAGCGCATGGGCTTCATGCCCGAAGCGATGCTCAACTACCTGGGCCGCATGGGCTGGTCGATGCCGGACGAGCGCGAGAAGTTCTCGTTGCAGGAAATGGTCGATAACTTCGACCTGTCCCGTGTGTCCCTGGGTGGGCCGATCTTCGACATCGAGAAACTGTCGTGGCTCAACGGCCAGTGGCTGCGTGACCTGCCGGTGGAAGAGTTCGCCAGCCGCGTGCAGCAATGGGCGTTGAACCCCGAGTACATGATGAAGATCGCGCCGCTGGTGCAGGGCAGGGTGGAGACCTTCAGCCAGGTCGCACCGTTGGCGAGTTTCTTCTTTGCCGGTGGCGTGAACCCGGACGTGAAGCTGTTTGAGTCGAAGAAACTCTCGGGTGACCAGGTTCGCCAGTTGATGCAGTTGATCCTGTGGAAGCTCGAAAGCCTGCGCCAGTGGGAGAAGGATGCGATTACCGCGACTATCCAGGCGGTGGTTGAATCCCTGGAACTGAAATTGCGCGATGCCATGCCGCTGATGTTTGCCGCGATCACCGGGCAGGCGAGTTCGGTGTCGGTGCTCGATGCGATGGAAATTCTGGGCCCGGACCTGACTCGCTTCCGTCTGCGCCAAGCCCTTGATTTGCTTGGTGGTGTGTCGAAGAAAGAAAACAAGGAATGGGAAAAGCTGCTGGGCGCTATCGCTTAAGCACGCCGTTGTAACGGCCAAACCCCGGTTTTCCGGGGTTTGCTCGGTAAGTGATTGTTATCTCGGCAAAAAATTTTGAAAATTGTTGAAAATAAATTTGACACGTTTCGAATACGCCATTAAGATTCGCCCCGTCCTCACCGACGAGGGGCTATAGCTCAGCTGGGAGAGCGCTTGCATGGCATGCAAGAGGTCAACGGTTCGATCCCGTTTAGCTCCACCAATTTACAGGTTCAAGGTCTGGCCACACCGTCCTTGAATTCGATCAGACTCAGCCTGATCACGTTGTATAGAAGGTTTGTGTCCCCTTCGTCTAGTGGCCTAGGACACCGCCCTTTCACGGCGGTAACAGGGGTTCGAGTCCCCTAGGGGACGCCAGTTTCAACAAGCAGTTCGAAAGGTCTGCTGCGCCGCGAGGCGAAAAATCCGGGGCTATAGCTCAGCTGGGAGAGCGCTTGCATGGCATGCAAGAGGTCAACGGTTCGATCCCGTTTAGCTCCACCAATTTACAGGTTCAAGGTCTGGCCACACCGTCCTTGAATTCGATCAGTTCTCAGCGCTGATCAGTTGTACAGAAGGTTTGTGTCCCCTAGGGGACGCCACGATTACCCGCTCTGCGGGATTTTTAAGGGTCATTCAATTATTGAATGGCCCTTTTGTTTGTCTGGCGTTTAGCCAATCCTCTTTCCTTTTTCCCTGAGTGTTCTTCTGACCAATGGTCATGCCTGTGGCTTGCGAAATATTATTATGGTAATAATATTCGAGGCATGAGATTCGGAGGCAACGATGAACGATAAAAAAGCGCAAACCCGCGAACGCATTCTGCAAGCGGCCGGCGCCGCCCTGGTACAACGCGGCCCGGCCGAGCCGAGTGTGGGCGAAGTCATGGGCGCGGCAGGGCTTACCGTCGGCGGTTTCTACGCGCACTTTGAAAGCAAGGACGCACTGATGCTGGAGGCCTTCACCGAGTTGCTGGCCCGGCGTCGCGCCGCCGTCGATGACATGGACTCCTCGCTGACCGGTGAAGAGCGTCGCGCGCTGGTCGCAGCGTTCTACCTGTCGCGTAAACACCGTGACTCCACCAGCCAGGCGTGCCCGATCCCGTCCACCGTGGGCGAGATGAGCCGCCTGCCGGACGAATTTCGCCAGGCCTTGAACGAACACTGCGAACTGATGGCAGCACAGCTGGCCGCCAGCCCGGAAGACACCGACAAGGCCTTGGCCGACATGGCACTGATGATCGGTGGCTTGTCGCTGGCCCGCGCCCTGGGCCCGGGTGAGTTATCGGATCGTGTGTTGCGTGCGGCCAAGTCCGCAGTGCGTTAAGAACGGCTTCTGGCCTGAGGGATGAGCGATGGGCACGTTGAAATGGATTCGTGGCGTCAATGGCACCTTGGGCCGGCTGGCGCCGCAAACGGTGGCTAGCAAGATGCGTCGGGTGTTCATGACGCCTCGCGATTTGCCGCCCCGTGACTGGGAGCTGCCGCTGCTGGCGCAGTCCGAGCGCATCACTTTGCGTTTCGGCCTGTCGGCGCTGAAGTGGGGCCAGGGCCCTGCGGTGCTGTTGATGCACGGCTG
>NZ_JACARK010000287.1:0-12617 GCF_013386655.1 Pseudomonas sp. K5002
AGGCCTGGGCGTGGTGGTCGGGCCGTTGGCCGGGACCTTGATCTACGCGATCGAACCTCGCCTGCCCTACTTGGTGGCGGCGGCGCTGCTGCTATTGATCGCGTGCTGGCCGGCGGCACGGCAACCAGGTAACACCCCAGGTTGAGCTACCTGTTATTTCTGACAGTAGACGTCCATCCCTGAAAAGCCTCTGATAAAGCGCGTGGCCACAGCATTAGCTGAGGCCACCTACCTTTTCTGGAGACAAGCACCATGAGCGACGACCTGAATGACTTGACGACATTTACTGACAGAAATTGGAATGGCTGGCACCCGGACCGCCCAGACACCGCAAAGCTTGAGCCACGGACGCCTGGGAACGATCACGAGTTCTACCTCACCAATGCATCCGATGCGGTTCATGAGATGGGTATCTCCAAGTCCTACTCATTCATAAAGGGCACTGAATACACAGTGATCTTTGAATACCGGACCCTATCGGAAACGGACATCATCGTGTTGGCGGGAGGCTTGGAGCAAGCATACGGGCCACATCCACCGTCTCCCGGCTGGACGCGCCTGACTGTCCCTCTTCCGTACGTGAAAGAGGACGGAGGCACTCACCCAATCTCAATCAGACTCTGGTCAAGAAGTGCAGGCAGCGAACCCCATCGCTACGACTTGGACAACATTCTTGTCAGGTCGATTCCGGATTAACCTGCAAGGTCACGGGCCCTACAAAATCCGATACAGCAAACGCTCGATCCGCACCCGGCTGACCCGGCGCAAGAACTTGCCGACGGCCGCCGGGTACTCCACCAGGGTTTCCAGCTGCTGGTAGCGTTCAATACGCGAGGTGTGCTGGAAAATCTCGGCAAGCTCGGTGCGCCGTGGCCCTACCCACTCACCCTTGGGATCATCGATCAGCAAGGCGTTTTCCAGGTCGAGGCGAAACGCTCGTGGGTTGATGTTGTTGCCGGTCAGCAAGGTGTAGCGCTGGTCGACCCACATGCCCTTGAGGTGGTAGGTGTTGTCGCCGTCGCGCCACAGGTGCAGGTTCAGCTGGCCGCTGTCGATCATGCGCTGGTGACGCTTGGCGAAGCGACGCAGGCTGATTTCGTAGAGATACGGCAGCGCGGCGATGACCTTGAACGGTTCGCTCGGCGGGATGTAGAAATCGTTGGCGGTCTTGTCGCCGACAATGATGTCGATCTTCACCCCGCGCGCCAGGGCGCGGTTGATTTCCCGCGTCACTGGCAGCGGCAGGTTGAAGTACGGCGTGCAGATGGTCAGCTGATGCTGGGCGCTGGCAATCAGCTCGCAGATCACCCGGCTCAGGGGGTTGTTCTTGCACACACCCAACAACGGACTGACCGTCAGGTTGCCGTTGGGCAACTGCCCCGCCGAGGTGTCATACACCGCGTGTTTCAGGCGGCTGCGCAGGTCGCCGATGTCGTTGCGCAGGCTGCGGGTGGTCGGCGGGTTGGGCAGGTCCAGGCGATGCACCGCCTTGGCGGCCACCAGGCCGTGCTCCACCAGGTGCTGCATCGAGTCAGCCAGCGCCTTGTTGTGGATCAGGTGATAACGGTCATAGCGGTACTTGTCGAACTTGTGCAGGTACACGTTATTCAGGCTGGCGCCGCTGTACAGCACGCAGTCATCGATCACGAAGCCCTTGAGGTGCAGCACGCCGAACAGTTCGCGGGTTTGCACCGGCACCCCATACACCGGCACTTCGGTGCTGTGGGACTGGGTCATGGCCTGGTACCAGGCGCTGTTGCCCGGTTGCTTGCCGGCACCGATCAAACCGCGCTGGGCCCGTAGCGAGTCGACCACCACCACGATATCCAGCCCGGGCCGGGCGGCCTTGGCAGCGTGCAACGCGTCGTAGATCTCTTGACCCGCCTCATCCTGCTGCAGGTACAACGCTACGATGTAGATGCGCTGGGTGGCCTGGGAAATTTTCTCCAGCAGGCAACGGCGGTACTCGGCGGCGCCGGACAGCACCTCGATCGCGTCGGGCGTGAGGGGAAAACTGCGCAGCTTGGGCAACAGGGAGCGTTTGAATAACGACGGCATAGGGCTCGCAATGGGTCGAATCCGAAGGACTCCAGAGCTTACACCATGGGCTGGCTCAGGTCTTCCCGCCCAGGGTTAAAAATAATTAATTGACCAAGGAGAACGATCGTTCTACTGTAATCTCCATGAACGATATCACTCGCGACATTATCCTCGACGTCACCGAAAAGTTGATCTACCGAAATGGCATCGCTGCCACCGGCATGGATCTTCTGGTGAAAACCGCCGGCGTCTCCAGAAAGAGCGTCTACCGCTACTTCGCCAACAAGGACGAACTGGTGATTGCCGCCCTTCAACGCCGCGACGAGCGCTGGATGCAGTGGCTGCGCAACGAAGTTGAACACCACTCCACCACGGGCGAGCGCCTGCTGGGTGTGTTCAGCGCGCTGAAAACCTGGTTCGGCTCCGATGACTTTCGCGGCTGCGCCTTCATCAACACCAGCGGCGAGACCGGCGACCCGCACAACCCGGTGCGCCAACTGGCCAAGGCCCATAAACAGAAACTGTTCGAGTACGCCCTCGAACTGTGTCAAGCACATGGCACCCCCGACCCGGAACGCCAGGCCGCGCACCTGCTGATCCTGATTGATGGCGCCATTACCGTTGCCCTGGTGATGGGCGACACCACCGCTGCCGATAATGCGCAATCCATGGCGCGAACCCTATTGCAACTTTGACCTGACTTTTAAACCTGTTAAGGAGCCGTCCCATGTCATCCAACGCAGAAATACGCCCGCCGTTGCCGCCGTTTACCCGTGAGTCGGCGATTGAGAAAGTTCGCCTGGCCGAAGACGGCTGGAACTCCCGGGACCCGCAACGGGTATCCCTGGCCTATACCCTGGATACCCAATGGCGCAACCGCGCCGAGTTCGCCCACAACCGCGAAGAGGCCAAGGCCTTCCTGACCCGCAAATGGGCCAAAGAGCTGGATTATCGGTTGATCAAGGAGTTGTGGGCGTTTACCGGCAACCGCATTGCGGTGCGCTATGCCTATGAATGGCATGACGACTCCGGCAACTGGTTCCGCTCCTACGGCAACGAGAACTGGGAGTTTGACGAGAGCGGCTTGATGGCGAACCGGTTTGCCTGCATCAACGACATGCCGATCAAGGAAAGCGAGCGCAAGTTCCACTGGCCGCTGGGGCGGCGTCCGGATGAGCATCCGGGGTTGTCGGAGCTTGGGTTGTAGGCTCGACGCTACACAACTGTGGGAGCGGGCTTGCTCGCGAAGGCAATGGCTCAGCCAACATCTCCAGCGACTGACCCATCGCTTTCGCGAGCAAGCCCGCTCCCACATTGGTATTTGCCGTATCCGTCAGTCCTGGTTAAGGCCCACCCGATACAACACGCCGTTATCTTCATCCGTGAGCACATACAGGTAACCATCCGGGCCCTGGCGCACATCGCGGATCCGCGCTTTCAGGCCACCCAGCAGTCGCTCTTCGTGGATGACCTTGTCCCCATCGAACTGCAAGCGAATCAACTCCTGGCTGACCAATGCCCCGATAAACACGTTGTGCTGCCAGGCCTTGAACCGGTCGGCGTCGTAGAACGCCATGCCACTCACGCCGGGGGATTTCTCCCAGACATGGTGCGGCGGCACTGTGCCTTCGGCGGTCTTGCCCTTGGCCTCGGGAATCGGCGTCAGGGAATAGTTGATGCCATGGGTCGCCAGCGGCCAGCCGTAGTTTTTCCCTCGTTCAATGATATTGATCTCATCCCCGCCGCGCGGGCCATGTTCGTTTTCCCAGAGTGTGCCGCTCCACGGGTTGAGTGCCGCACCCTGGGGGTTACGCTGGCCGTAGGACCAGATTTCCGGCCTCACGCCTTCCTGGCCGACGAAGGGGTTGTCTTCAGGTATACGACCGTCCGGGAAGATCCGCACCACTTTGCCTTGCAGCTTGTCGAGGTCCTGGGCGGTGGGGCGGTCGTTGTTTTCCCCGAGGGTCACGAACAGGTAACCATCGCGGTCAAACACCAGCCGCGAGCCGAAGTGGTTGCCCGTGGACAGCTTGGGCTCCTGACGCAGGATCACCTTGAAGTCTTGCAGGCCGCTCAGGTCATCGCTCAAGCGCCCACGCCCGACTGCGGTGCCTGCAGTGCCATTCGTGCCGCCGCCCTCGGCGTAGGACAGGTACACCAGGCGGTCCTCCTTGAAGTCCGGCGACAGCACCACGTCCAGCAGGCCGCCCTGCCCTTTGGCAAACACCTTCGGCACGCCACTCAGGGGCGCGGACAGTTTGCCGTCCGGGCTGACAAACCGCAGGTTGCCGGGACGTTCGGTGACCAGGAAGCCTTGCTTGTCCGGCAGGAACGCCACCGCCCACGGGTGATCGAGGCCCTTGGCAATCGGGGTGACGGTGATACTCCCTTGCTCGCTGGGAAACTGTTGGGTGGCGGCCGCCGAGACAGGCAGCGCCAGGGGCAGCAAGGCAGCGGCGCAGAAGGTCGCTAGAAGGGTTTTGCGTAACAGCATACGGTGGGTTTCCTTGTCGTCTTTACACACTCAATCGCCGCGATTGCCATTGGCGTCACGGGTGGGAGTCTTGGGCTGGATAGCCGGCGGGGTCTGCGCGCCGTCACGGCGCTGGACGCTGTTGCCGATACCGCCGTTTTGCAGGGTCGGCGGCCGCTGTGCCGGCGGAATATAGGTGCCTCGCGCTGCCGGCGCGTTGGGCTGGGTGCCCTGCATGCTGTTGGGATTGGCCTGGTGGATGGGGCCGTTGTAGGGGTTGTTGCTGCTGCCGGGCAGGTTTTGCGCCTGCGCCAAAGAACTCAAGGCCAGGCCCAACGCCAATACGGCAAGGTTGCGCAAACGGGTGTTCATGACAAAGCCTCTCTGGGCGCAAGTAATACGTGCTTTCGATAACACGCTACGCCTTGGGTTCGGCTTTGGTAACTAAATAGTTTCTCATCAGGTGTAACACGATCTGTCTGAAACCCTGGTGCCAGCCGGCTGGCCAGGGAAACTTTTGCCGAATCCGCCCTGTCACCTGAAGACCACACACTTCAGGAATACCGACATGCCACGGGCTATCTGGAAAGGCGCAATCAGTTTTGGCTTGGTGCACATCCCCGTGTCACTGGTCTCGGCCACGTCCTCCCAGGGCGTCGACTTCGACTGGCTGGACAAACGCAGCATGGACCCGGTGGGTTACAAGCGCATCAACAAGACCACCGGCAAGGAAGTCACCAAGGAGAATATCGTCAAGGGCGTGGCCTACGAGAAAGGTCGCTACGTGATCCTCAGCGAAGATGAAATCCGCTCTGCCCACCCCAAGTCCACCCAGACCATCGAAATCATCGCGTTTGTGGCCAGCGACCAGATCCCGTTGCAGAACATCGACACGCCCTACTTCCTGGCCCCCGACAAGCGCGGCGGCAAGGTGTATGCCCTGCTGCGCGAAACCCTGAAGAAAACCCGCAAGGTCGCCCTGGCCAACGTGGTGCTGCACACCAAGCAGCACCTGGCGGCACTGATGCCGCTGGAGTCGGCGCTGGTGCTGGTGATGCTGCGCTGGCCTGCCGAAGTGCGTGGCCTGGACGAGTTGGAATTGGGCAGCGACGTGACCAAACCGACATTGGCCAAGGGCGAACTCGACATGGCCAAGCGTCTGGTGGAAGACATGAGTGCCGACTGGCAGCCGGACGAATACCGCGACAGCTTCCAGGAAAAGATCATGGCGCTGGTGGCGAAGAAGGCCAAGGCCGGCAAGATCGAAGACGTGGAATCCAGCGAAGGTGTCGACGAGCGCAAATCTGCGGACGTGATCGACCTGACGGAGTTGCTCAAGCGCAGCCTGGCCGGCAAGCCCGCGACCAAGGCTGCAGCCAAGAAACCTGCCGCGAAAAAGACCAGCAAGGCTTCATGAGGTAGACCGCCATGGCCAAGCCCCTGAGTGAATACAACGCCAAGCGCGACTTCGACGTGACCGCCGAACCCGCCGGCAGTGCGCCTCGCGCCAGGAACCGGGCGCATGCCCTGTCGTTCGTGATTCAAAAGCACGATGCGCGCAACCTGCATTATGACTTTCGCCTGGAGCTCGACGGCGTCCTCAAAAGCTGGGCGGTGCCCAAGGGCCCAAGCCTCGACCCGAGCCAGAAGCGCCTCGCGGTGCATGTGGAAGATCATCCATTGGGCTACGGCAGTTTCGAGGGCAGCATTCCGGCAGGCCAATACGGCGCTGGCGATGTGATCGTGTGGGATCGCGGTGTATGGCAGCCCCACGATGACCCGCACAAGGCCTACGCGGCCGGCAAGCTGAAGTTCAGCCTGATCGGCGAAAAACTGGCAGGCGACTGGACGCTGGTGCGCACCCGACTCAAGGGCAGCGGCGACAAGGAGCAGTGGTTGTTGATCAAGGAGAACGATCAGCAGGCACGCCCGGTGGCTGACTACGATGTGGTCCAGGCTGAACCGAAAAGCGTGCTGAGCGACGCAACGGTGGGGGCTGCGAAAAAGCCCGCAGCGCCGAAGAAAGCCAGGCGCAAGCCCTCAACCGACCTGCCCGATCAACTCGCGCCACAGCTGGCGACACTGGTGGACCGTGCACCGGAAGGCGATTGGGTGTACGAGATCAAATTCGACGGCTATCGCATCCTCGCACGGATTCGCGATGGCGAAGTTCGGCTGTTCACCCGCAATGGCCATGACTGGACCGATCGCCTGCCACGCCAGGCCAAGGCCCTGGAAGCCCTGAAGCTCAAGGACAGTTGGCTCGACGGTGAGGTGGTCAGCCTGAACGCCGACGGGCTGCCGGATTTCCAGGCGCTGCAGAACGCCTTTGATATCGGCCGCAGCCTGGACATTGTCTATTACCTGTTCGATGCGCCGTTCCTGGACGGCCGCGACCAGCGCGAAGCCGCTGTCGAAGAGCGCCGCACCGCACTGAAGGACGCGGTTAGCCGCAGCAAGAGCAAGCTGCTGCGCTTCTCCGAGTCCTTTGCTGCCAACCAGCGGGATATCTTCGAGAGTGCCTGCGACCTGGCGCTGGAGGGCGTGATCGGCAAACGTGCCGGCAGCCCGTACGTTTCCAGGCGCAGCCCAGACTGGATCAAGCTCAAGTGCCGGCTGCGCCAGGAATTCGTGATCGTAGGGTTCACTCGCCCGCAAGGTTCGCGCAGCGGGTTTGGCGCGCTGTTGCTGGCGGTCAATGATGACAGCGGCCTGGTGTATGCCGGGCGCGTAGGTACCGGATTCGATCAGGCCGCGCTGAAAAAGATCAGTGCACAGTTGAAGGCGCTGGAACGCCAGACTTCACCGCTGGCCAAGCCCCTGACCAGTGCCCAGGCAAGCGGCGTGCACTGGGTCGAGCCGCAGCTGGTGGGCGAAGTGCAATTTGCCGAATGGACCCGCGAAGGTGTGGTGCGCCAGGCGGCGTTTGTCGGGCTGCGCACCGACAAGCCGGCGGAGCAGATTGTGCATGAGCAGCCGCGGACGGCCAAATCGCTGAAGGAAAAACCCCGCAAAAAGACGGCGGGCACCGGCGCCGTGGCTGGGGTCAGGATTACCCATCCGGACCGAGTCATCGATGCCCAGAGCGCTACACAGAAACTGCAACTGGCACAGTTCTATGAGGGCATCAGCGAATGGCTCCTGCCCTTTCTGCGCAACCGGCCGGTGTCCTTGCTCAGGGCACCGGAAGGCATTGCCGGCGAACAGTTTTTCCAGAAGCACTCCGAGCGCCTGGCGATCCCGAATATCAAGCAACTGGACCAGGCCCTGGACCCGGGCCATGCGCGGCTGATGGAAATCGACAGCCCGGCCGCGCTCATCGGTGCCGTGCAGATGGGTACCGTCGAGTTGCATACCTGGGGCGCTACCGCTGACAAGATTGAAACCCCGGACCTGTTTGTGCTCGACCTCGACCCGGACCCGGCACTGCCGTGGAAAAGCATGCTTGAAGCGGCGCAACTGACCTTGTCGGTACTCGATGAACTGGGGCTTGAAGCGTTCGTCAAGACCAGCGGCGGCAAAGGCCTGCACCTGGTGGTGCCGCTGGCGCGCCGCGACGGCTGGGACTCGGTAAAAGCCTTCGCCAAGGCCATCGCCCAGTTCATGACGCTGCAGTTGCCTGAACGCTTTACCGCAACTTCGGGCCCGAAGAATCGCGTGGGCAAGATCTTCATCGACTACCTGCGCAACGCCCGGGGCGCCAGCACGGTAGCCGCCTACTCGGTGCGGGCGCGGCCCGGCCTGCCGGTATCGATACCGGTGAGTCGTGATGAGTTGAAGAGTTTGCACAGCGCCCAACAATGGACGGTGGCTAACCTGCACGAGCGTTTGCAGGGTTTGAAGAAGGACCCGTGGGCGGGTTATGCCAATCGGCAGAAGATCAGCAAGAAGATGTGGGAGAAGCTGGGGGCGCATCCGCCAGGCTGATGCGCTCCGCTGCCCGGTTCAGATGAGGATGAAGATCGCGGCCAGGCCGGCAAAGATCGCCCACTTTTCCAGGTAGTAACGGGTGCGGTTGCGTTTCTTCAACTCCTTGCCCCGCAGGCGAATCTTGTACAGGCGGGTAAACGCACGGTTCAGGCCGCCGGTCTTGTCACCGGCATCGTTGGGCGAACCGGCCGCAGCCATCACGTTGCGGCTGAACCAACGGTTGAACGCGGCCGCCCAGCGGTACTTCATCGGGCGTTCGATATCGCAGAACAGAATGATCCGGTTCTGCTCGGTGGTGTTTTCGGCGTAGTGGATGAAGGTCTCGTCAAACATCACCGGCTCACCATCGCGCCAGTAGTAGTTTTCACCGTCCACGTTGATGTAGCAGCCCGGGGAGTTGGGCGTGTCCAGGCCCAGGTGGTAACGGTAGGAACCGGCATACGGGTCACGATGGCGTACCAGCTTTGAGCCCGGTGGCAGCTCGGCAAACATCGCGGCCTTGATCGAGCCGATGCTTTGCACCAGCTCGGTGGTGCGCGGGCACAGCTTCATTGCCGAAGGATGGCTGTCGCCGTACCACTTCAAATAGAAACGCTTCCAGCCCGACTTGAAGAACGAATTGAAACCCACGTCATTGTACTGGTCGGAGCGCTTGATCTCGCCTGCGCGCAGCAGGTTCTGGCCTTCCTCGCGGATCTCTTGCCAATGCTCCTGAAGCGGGCTCAGGTCGGGAAAGTCGCTGGGGGACAGGTACGGTCGGCTGGGCAGTTTGGAAAAGAGGTAGAGAAAGCAGTTCACCGGAGCCAGGAAGGTCGAGTGATCGCTGAGCTGGCGCCCCAGCTTGTGGCGCACCCGGCCACGCAGGTGGACATACGCAATAGAGGCAACGTAGAGAGCAACAATGATGAGTTTCAAGGTATTCGTCACAAGTCAGAAGAGAACAGGCTGCTCCCGCGTGCCCACAACGGCCGAGGATTGAAGATGCAGCACCTGAAATCACAATTCACAAAACCGGCAACACGAACGGCTGGGTGACAATCCGGTCGTGGCCATTGGCAGCTATTTTAGCCACACTTTGTAACCAAAGGTTAATCAAGATTTGTGAAAAGGTGTCCAGTGAGTGTGCCAGGAAGAGCAGCAGCGGGCTTGCCGGGCGGCCTGCCCGCTGCTGAAGGCGTCAGCTTTTCGGTTCGTCATCCTTGCGTGTACGCAGAGAAAGCCGATATTCATCCAACTCCGAGTAGGGTACGGCTTCGCGTCGTGCCAGCAGATGGCGGCCCAGCGCAATCAGTACACCCACGGTCAACCCTGCCAGCAGGCTCAGTATCATAACCAGGGCTTTCTTGGGCTTGATCGGGCTCAGCGGCTCTTGGGCACGACGGTCAATGGTTACCAGCTTGAGGCCACTCATGTCGATATTGAGGCCTCGCAAACGCGCGACTTCCGCTCGTAACGGTTCAACATCCTGCAAGAAAATGTCTTCATTCCCGCGATTTTTCAGCACCTCCACTTCACGGTTGACCTCCAGCATCTGCAACTCTTTGCCAATCTGTGCAATGCGGCTGTTGGTAAAGTCGTCGCTGGTACGCGCCTGCAACGCGGCACGTTCCGCCTCAAGCGCCTCTGTACCGAGGAAGTACAGCGGGATTTTCTGGTTGTTGACCTCGGTGCGCATTACTTGATTCGAGCCGCTACGCGAGGCATCTGCCATGGACGAAGGAGTGGTCGGGGTCTTGATGCCCATCGACTTGGCGATGGAAATGGCCTCCGCCAGCTCTGCCAGCCGGTCCGTGCGCTCCATTTTCATCTGTAAGCGCAGGGCACCCAGTTCGTCCTCCAGCTTGGCCCGTTTGAGCCTGTCGGCTTCAAGCAGCTTGGCAATCTTCGATTCCTTATCGGTTTCGTAATTGGAGCGCGCCGCGTCGATTTTGCCCTTGAGTTCGTTCAAGCGGTTATTGACGATCACTTTAAGGTCAGCACCGACCTGGGCACGTTCCGAATCAATTGCGTAGTCTACAAAGCCGTTGAGAATCGCTACCCCGTCGATGTCTGCCGGGTATTCCAGCTCAAGCTTGATATAGCTGCTCAGGGAGTCGGACTTCTTGGGATCGGGCAGGCTCAGGTTGATGGAGTTTCGATTGAATTCTTCGAAACTCTGCTCGAGGCTTTGCCCGGTTTTCTGGAACGCCTTGAACAGGTCCTCATGGGACTTGAAAAACCCCAGGCGCGCTTCGTATGAGTCCAGTTGCGCCCCCACTTTGTTCAGGGCGTCGGCCGGCGGCAACTTATAGACTTCGGAGCGGTTCAGAGCATCCAGCTCATTGATGGCAGCCGGGCGCAGCACACTGCTGACCTGATACTCCCGCGGGGCCAGAAAAGCGTAGCCCGCCCCCAGCACCCCCGCCAGAATCGTACACCCCAGCACCAACTTCTTTTGCCGCCAGATACCATGACACAGTTCAAACAGATCAATTTCGTCCGATGCCGCATGAGCGTGGAGCCGAGGAGTTTTATTCAAAACTGATGCACCTTAAAAAGTCGACAGTCAGCGGTCACACATATTCATCAAATACTGAATGGCCGCTTGAAAATCAGGGACAACGCCCTGTACACAAGACACGAACGGTCTACCGATGGTCATCGGACCACCTCGATCATGGAAAAATCCCACATCACCGTAGATTGTTTTCGTTCAGATTACGCAGGAGCCCCTACCCTGGTGCTGAGCGTAGACGAACTTGCAAAGAACCGTTTCCGAATCAACGCACAAAATGGCGCTAAATACCCGTGAATACTGGGAAAATTCGTACGCAACAAAGAGAAACCAGACAATTCTCACAAAATCGATTCAGCTTATCCGTCAGGCATCTACGCACCAAGGTATTGACTGCTCGTTTTTTAACCAAAAAGGAATTTATATGACACCTGCTTCAAATACGGATTTCCAGGCGCTCCAGGGCGCATGGGAACAAACGGCGCTGGAAGACAATGGTGTGCTCAATCCCACGGATGAACACAGCGCGCCAGGCGCGATCACGACAATCTCGGGCGATCAATTCCAGGTGGTGACGGTCGACGGCGAGGTTTTACTGGCAGGCAGCTTCACGCTCGATGCCAGCACGGCACCCAAAAGCATTACCTGGGTTGACTCGATGGGAGAGGATGCCGGCAAGCAGTTACCCGCGAGTTACCGGCTGGAAGGTGATCACTTCGTGTTTATTGCGGCAGATGAAGGCATGCCCCGCCCTACCCGCTTCAGTACCGGCCCAGGGCAAACCATGCGCACGTTCGTGCGCAAACCCTGACACGGATATACATCCGTTCCTGCGACATGGTTTTCACATGGCCTTCACGTGTTGACCTATAGGGTGAAGGCTACCTACTCCAGTGAACACCTTGGCCCGTCTACCCCACGGGCCTTTTTTTGCCTGCACGGCAGCCAATCAGCACGGGCGCTTGATGGCGGTGAGGGTGTAGCACGGGGCAGTTGAGCGGGCTGGTTTTGATACCTGGGCTGACAGCATGTCCATTGCGTCTCCAATATGTTCCGGTCATTGCGACAAAAGAAGTCCGCCCTACACCGAAAGCCTCGCCATCCTTGAACCGGTAAAGAGCCTTCACTGTAGGGCGAACGGACGGAAAATAAGCCAGGCTTATTGGATGTTCAACTGTTAACAATAAAAAGCCCTGAAAAAGCCTCGATCAGCGCTATTTTTCGATGCAAATGGCCCCACTTTGTAAATGTTTTTGCTTGTATTGCCATACGAGTGCAACGCCACCTTCAGAAACTATACCTTCACGCCATGGGTCACTACTGCTACCGACCTCTTGCCTGAAGACCGTGCCATGGCCACTCGCTCTGACCTGCGCAACACCCTGTCCCTGGACAGCCTGAACTTCTTCCTGGCGGACGTGCGTGACGGACTGGGGCCGTACCTGGCGATTTATCTGCTGGCCGTGCACCACTGGGACCCCGCCAGCATCGGCGTCGTCATGACCCTGGCCGGCATCGCGGCCCTGCTCACCCAGACGCCGGCCGGCGCATTGATTGACCGAACCCGCAGCAAACGGGCAGTGATCGTGATCGCCGCGCTGCTGGTGACTGCCAGTTGCCTGCTCCTGCCCTTCGTCAGCTCCTTCAGCCTGGTGGCGCTGACCCAGGCGGCCAGTGCAG
>NZ_JACARK010000288.1:0-5113 GCF_013386655.1 Pseudomonas sp. K5002
CGACAGAGCATCAGGCCGTCGTCGCTGGGCCGGCTCTGGTCGCTGCCCTGTCGTGGGCGAACCAGTTCGACTTGATGCCCGCGCGCGCGCAAACCGTCACACAGGCGGCCAAGGGTATTGGCCACCCCGTTGATCTCTGGCGGGAAGGTTTCGGTGATCAGGGTGATGTGGAGCGAAGCTGTCGTCATGACCCACAGTGTCGGCGTGGGCCATGTCGTCATTGTGTCTTTTGGATGATGGATTTGTGACGGCTCAGGCCTTTTTAATGGCCATGGCCTCGGCGCCTTGCTCACGCACCCAGAACAACGTCGCCCCGGCCACCGCTGCCGGCATCATCAGCAGGTTGACCACTGGCACCAGCAGCACCAGGTAGACGATGCCGCCAAAACTCATGCTCTGCCAGCGCTTCTGGCGCAGCCAGGCGAGCATTTCGTTCCAGCCCAGCTTGTGGTTGTCGGCCGGGTAGTCGATGTACTGGATCGCCATCATCCACACACCAAATAGCAGCCACAGCGGCGCCGCCACCAGGTTGACCACTGGGATGAACGACAGGATAAACAGGCCGATGGCCCGGGGCAGGAAGTAACCCAGTTTGCGCATTTCCCGGGCCAGGGTGCGCGGGACCATGGCCGCCAGTTCGCCCCAGCTGAACGCCGGGAAATCATCGGTGCCGCGCACCACCACTTCAACCTTTTCCGACAGAAAGCCGTTGAACGGCGCGGCGATGATGTTGGCAAGCATGGTGAAGGTGAAAAACACCATCAGCACCACCAGCACCACAAATAAAGGCCACAGCAGGTAATTGAGGAAGCTCAGCCAGCTCGGCAGGGTCGGCATCAGCGTGTCGACCCACAGGCTGAACTGATGGCCGGCGAAGTAGATCAATCCGACGAACAGGATCAGGTTGATTGCCAGCGGCAGCAGCACAAACAGCCGCAGGCCGGGGCTGAGTACCAGTTTGAGACCTTCGCGCAGGTACTGTGGGCCTGAAAGAACGGGGGCGGGCATGGATAACTCCGGGCAATAGGGGCGAACGCGCCGACCTTACCGGCTTTGGGAGTACCGGGAAAGCACGGCCCGCATCGCGACATTAACGGTAACAAAGGTGTCGATTAATAGAGGGCATGGGATAGAGACCACCTATGAGCTGGATTGTTAATCCGTATTTCCTTAATCTTGCCTCCCTCTATACGCTGCACCCATTATTTTCAGGATCTGCGAGTTCAAGCCTTCCCCAAGTGCTTCGCGGTCCTTTTTTATTCCAGCCGTTCTGTAGTCCGGGCGGTCGATAGGAGTGAGTCATGTCTGATACCCGTCATTCGCGAGTGATTATTCTCGGTTCCGGCCCTGCCGGTTACAGCGCTGCCGTCTACGCTGCCCGGGCCAACCTCAAGCCGTTGCTGATCACCGGCATGCAAGCGGGCGGTCAGTTGACCACCACCACTGAAGTCGACAACTGGCCGGGCGACGTCCACGGCCTGACCGGCCCGGTGCTGATGGAGCGCATGAAAGAGCACGCCGAGCGTTTCGAAACCGAGATCGTGTTTGATCACATCAACAAGGTCGACTTCTCCAAGAAGCCTTACAGCCTGACCGGCGACAGCGGCGTGTACACCTGTGACGCGCTGATCATCGCCACCGGCGCCAGCGCTCGTTACCTGGGCCTGCCGTCGGAAGAAGCGTTCATGGGCAAGGGCGTTTCCGCCTGCGCGACCTGCGACGGTTTCTTCTACCGCAACAAGCCAGTGGCTGTGGTCGGTGGCGGCAACACCGCGGTGGAAGAGGCGCTGTACCTGGCCAATATCGCCAGCACCGTGACCCTGGTTCACCGTCGCGAGACCTTCCGCGCCGAGAAGATCCTGATCGACAAGCTGCATGCCCGCGTGGCCGAAGGCAAGATCATCCTCAAGCTCAACGCCACCCTGGATGAAGTTCTGGGCGACAACATGGGCGTGACCGGTGCTCGCCTGAAGAACAATGACGGCAGCTTCGACGAGCTGAAAGTCGACGGCGTGTTCATCGCCATCGGCCACACTCCGAACACCTCGTTGTTCGAAGGCGTGCTGGATGCCAAAGACGGTTACCTGATCGTGCAAGGCGGCCGTGAAGGCAATGCGACAGCCACCAACATTGAAGGTATCTTCGCTGCCGGTGACGTGGCCGACCACGTGTACCGCCAGGCGATCACCTCCGCCGGCGCCGGTTGCATGGCGGCACTGGATGCCGAGCGTTACCTCGACGGTTTGAAGGACGCTTCGTTCTAAACCGTAGAAACAAAAAAACCGGCTGCGAGGCCGGTTTTTTTATGCACGGGATTTGATGATCACCGCAGTCCAAATGTGGGAGCGGGCTTGCTCGCGAAAGCGGTGTGTCAGTCACCCGATGTATTGACTGACACTCTGCTTTCGCGAGCAAGCCCGCTCCCACATTTTGATCTATGTCTGACTCAGGATTTGCGGGTCAGTGGCTGTGCGGCAAACTTCACACCCGCCAACCCATGCTCGATCAGCGCACGAATGTTGCCATGGTCACTGCCTTCAGGCGTGGCCAGCACCGAACGGTAATGCTCGCCAAACGCCAACAGCGCTTCCTGGTCGCTCAAGCCTTCCAGCAGCGCCAGGCCCAGGGTCTTGCACGAACCTTCGTTCTGCCCGGCGGCGTTTTCCACGCTGCCATTGGTGAACGCTTGTGGCTGGTAGTCGTAACCCGCAGCTACAAAGGCCAGGGTATCGGCAAAAACATGTTCGCCACTGTTGAGGCTGGCGCGCAGGGTGTTCAGGTCAGTCATGGGTTTTTCCTTTGGCGAATGCCGCTTGCTGTTCGGCACTGGCTTCTTGCTGGTATTGGGCTTTCCACTCGGCGTACGGCATGCCGTACACCACTTCACGGGCGTCATCGAGGCTCAGCTCGATCTGGCGCTCGTCGGCCTCGGCCTTGTACCACTTGGACAAGCAGTTGCGGCAGAAGCCCGAGAGGTTCATCAGGTCGATGTTCTGCACATCCTTGCGGCTGTCCAGGTGAGCCACCAGCCGGCGGAAGGCGGCGGCTTCGAGTTCGAGGCGTTGTTGATCGTTCATGATGCTCACTGCAAAGGTAAGGGTTAGCGACTGGCCGCCAGGGTGATCGACACCGATTCGGCAAAACGCAACGCATGGGGTTTGTCGACTTCGACTTCGGCGTACAGCACCGATGTATTGCTCATCACCAGGTCGAGGATCTCCTGGGTCAGGCGCTCCAGCAGGGCAAAGCGGTTGCCTTCCACATGGGCGATGATTGCCTTGGTGATGGTGCGGTAGTTCAGCGCGTGGTCGATGTCGTTGTCGCGCACGGCTTCCTGGGCGGCATACAGGATGGTCAGGTTGATCAACACATCCTGCTTGTTGAGGATTTCATCCTCGTTGATCCCGATAAACGTGCGCAGGCACAGGTCCTTGACCCGGATGCGCGCCATGCCTGGCTGAAGTTGTGGCATTGCTACTTGCTCCGTCCAATCAGTTGCAGGAACTCCATGCGCGTGGTGTTCGACTCGCGGAAGGCGCCGAGCATCACCGAGGTGTTCATGGTTGAATTCTGTTTTTCGACACCGCGCATCATCATGCACATGTGCCTGGCTTCGATCACCACCGCCACGCCGGCGGCCTGGGTCACCGTCTGGATGGCGTCGGCAATTTCCCGCGTGAGGTTTTCCTGGATCTGCAGGCGACGGGCGAACATGTCGACGATACGCGCCAGCTTCGACAGGCCGAGCACCTTGCCGGTCGGAATATAGGCCACATGGGCCTTGCCGATAAAGGGCAGCAGATGATGCTCGCACAGCGAATACAGCTCGATGTCCTTGAGGATCACCATCTCGTCGTTGTCGGAGGCAAACAGCGCACCGTTGACGATTTCTTCCAGGTTCTGCTCGTAGCCGTGACACAGGTACTGCATGGCCTTGGCGGCACGCTTTGGCGTGTCGAGCAAACCCTCGCGCTCGGGGTCTTCACCCAGGCCCTTGAGGATCTCGCGGTAGTGGTGGGGCAGGGACAAAGTCATACAACATCCTCGCAAACGGCTTACTTGATATGCCGCCCGCCGTTGACGGTCAGGGTGGTACCGGTGACATACGGGTTATCCAGCAGGTAGCGCACGCTCTGGTAAATCACCTCGGGGCCGGGCTCGATGCCCAGTGCCGCCTTGGCCAGGACCTTGGCGCGGTAAGCCGCGTCGTCGCCCTCGTTGAACATCACCATTGCCGGGGCAATGCCGTTCACCTTGATATCCGGTGCAAGCTGCGCGGCAAACGACAAGGTCAGGCTGTCGAGCCCGGCCTTGGTGGCGCAGTAGGCAATGTGCTGGCGGCTGCCCTTGCGGGTCACGTCATCGCTGATGTGCACGATATCCGCAGGCGTGGAGCGTTGCAGCAGGTAAGCACAATGCAGGTTGATCAGGTACGGCGCAAGCATGTGCACGCTGAACATGTCGGTAAAGGCGCGGCTCTCGTCGCCGGGCGCTTCCGCTTCCCAGGCCGAGGCATTATGAATGATCGCCCGCAGGCTTTGGGTGTGCGTCTTCAGTTCGTCGATGAAGGCGAGAATACCGGTCTCATTGGAGAAGTCGGCAAACACACCGATCGCACCGCGTTCGCGCAAGGCTTGCACGCCGGGACGTTCGCTGCGGTAGCTGAAAATCACTGGCTGCCCTTCGTCCAGCAGGCGCTGGGCGCAATGCAGGCCGACGCGCTGGCCGGCACCGGTGATCAGGATCGGGGCGGGTGTTGAAGACATGGGAGGCTCGAATCGCTGGCAGGCTAAAACTATACCAGCGAGCGGCCTCCCTTGTACTCAAGCAGCGGCTTCGGTGGCCTTTACCCGGGCTGGCGCCGGATGCAGCCAGCCGGCCAGCAGGTGGGTCGACAACGGGATAAAGAAGTAAACCATCAATGGCGTGAGCGCGAGGGTGCTGACCAGCACACGGCTCAGCAACCCCAACTCGCTGAGCAGCGGCTCAAGGCCGAAGTTGAACAGCAGCGACACCGGGAAAAATGCCAGCCAGATGGCCACGGCCTGCTTCCAGCGCGGCGGACGCGCGGCGGCGGCGCCAAACCAGCCGTCGATACCGCGTACGCGATGCT
>NZ_JACARK010000289.1:0-4170 GCF_013386655.1 Pseudomonas sp. K5002
GACGCGGTCGATGAAGCTGACGTGGATACGCATGGGGCTGTTTTTGGTTCTGGCGAGCGAGAGGTGGCAAGTATGCCTTGGAGAAGATAGAGATCAAAATGTGGGAGCGGGCTTGCTCGCGAATGCGGTGTGTCAGTCACCGGATGTATCAACTGATACACCGCATTCGCGAGCAAGCCCGCTCCCACACTGACCGCGTTACCCACTTGGAAGCGGTTAAACCCTGGCGGCAAACACCGCCTGATGCGCCCGGCACTGCTCGGCCGTCAACATGAACACGCCATGCCCGCCGCGCTGGAACTCCAGCCAGGCGAAGTCCACTTCGGGGTACAACGCCTCGACGTGAACCTGGCTGTTGCCCACCTCGACAATCAGCAAGCCCTTCTCGGTCAAGTGATCTGCCGCCTCGGCCAGCATCCGCCGAACCAGGTTCAAGCCGTCGTCACCGCAGGCCAGGCCCAGCTCCGGCTCGTGCTGGTATTCATCCGGCATGTCGGCAAAGTCTTCGGCGTCGACATACGGCGGGTTGGACACGATCAGGTCAAAACGCTGGCCCGGCAAACCATCAAAGCCGTCGCCCTGAACGGTATACACGCGCTCATCGACGCCATGGCGCTCGATGTTCTGGTTGGCCACCTCCAGCGCTTCGAAGGACAGGTCGCCCAGTACCACTTCGGCGTCCTGGAACTCGTAGGCGCAGGCAATACCGATGCAACCGGAACCGGTGCACAGGTCCAGAATGCGTGCCGGCGGTGTGCCCAGCCACGGTTCGAAGCGGTTTTCGATCAGTTCGCCAATCGGTGAGCGGGGAATCAATACACGCTCATCAACGATAAACGACATGCCGCAGAACCAGGCTTCCTTCAACAGGTAAGCGGTCGGCACACGCTCGTGGATACGGCGGTGCAGCAACCGTTGCACGTGGGAGATTTCCTCTTCTTCCAGGTTGCAATCCAGGTAACTGTCGGCAATTTCCCATGGCAGGTGCAAGGCGCCGAGCACCAGTTGCCGGGCTTCGTCCCAGGCGTTGTCGGTGCCATGGCCAAAAAACAGGTCTTCCCCATGGAAACGGCTGACGGCCCATCGGATGTGGTCGCGCAAGGTGCGCAGGCGGGAAGTGATCACGGGGGCAAGCTCCTGGAAAAAACGACCGGCGATTCTAACAGTCTTAAGCTGTACCGACGATGTACGAAAAAACCCTTTGCCGCACGTCGGATTTCATCTTAAACGTGGTTTTTGCCTAAACGTAGTGCCCTATTGACATCGCTGCACGCCAACAACGGCGTACCTTACGATGGTAGCGATTCACAGAAGCGCTCAGCCAGAGGACAATGTCACAAAAGCCCCACTCACAGGAGCCCCAGAATGTCCGTTCCAAAGACGATGTTTCAACTCAGCGGTCGTGGTTACGCAGCGGCGAACCTGAACCATGCGACCCTCGTGATCATCGACGCCCAGAAGGAATACCTCAGTGGTCCCCTCGCCCTCTCGGGCATGGACGCTGCTGTCGAAAATATCAAGCAACTGGCGGCTGCCGCGCGCAACGCCGGGCGCCCGATCGTGCATGTGCGCCACCTGGGCACTGTCGGCGGGTTGTTTGACCCTCAGGGCGAGCGCGGTGAGTTCATTCCTGGCCTTGAGCCACAGGCCGACGAAACCATCATCGGCAAGCTGCTGCCCAGCGCCTTCCACGGCACCGGCCTGGAGAAACACCTGCAAGACCTCGGTTCCCTGGACCTGATCGTCTGCGGCTTCATGAGCCACTCCAGCGTCAGCACCACGGTGCGTGCGGCAAAAAACCTGGGCTTTCGCTGCACCCTGGTGGAAGACGCCTGCGCCACCCGCGACCTGCCTTACAAGGGCGGCATCCTCAGCGCCGACCACGTGCAGCAGACTGAAATGGCCATCATGGCTGACAACTTCGCCACCCTCGCCTTGACCAAAGATCTGATCTGATCGACCTTCGATGAGCGGGTAGCCGCCCGCTCATCCGCAAATACCTGTCATTTGCTGCAATTGCCTCTGTACCCGGAACAACCTGTGTATCTTCCGGTCGAAGGGCCGATACCCTGGAGGAAAGGTCGGAATGAAGATATCCGATGGTTTTGATGCTCGTCGCTTGCGCCCCAAGGGCCCGAGCAACTGGCGTCTGCGCATCGGCGCCGGCTTTGCCGCGCTGTTGGCGATAGGTGGCGTACTACTGGCAATTGCTGGCGGCGCTGGTTTGGTTGGACACTCACCGGCCCTGGGCGAGCTGAATGCCAGCCCTGGCGGTTCTGCAATACTCTTGGTCATCGGCCTGCTGGTGCTGTGGTTCGGCGTATGGCTGTGGCGCCGTTGCCGTCGGCGCATGCGCCAACCGCTGTCACTGAACATCGCTTCGCACCTGATGAAAAAGCACGACTGATGGCGCACAGATAGCGTTTGTTGCGCATCAAGCCGCCGCGATTAGGTAAACTGCCCGCCCTTCGCGGAGGCTGACATGCAAGACGACGATTTTTCCCTATTCAAGAACGAGCTGCGCGGCGTCAAGCCGATCAAGCATGATCGCGCCGACACCGGCAAACCCAAGACCGATCGCGCCCAGATCGCCAAGCTGCGCCAGGCCGCGACCGTGCGCACGGACGCCACCACCGTGGACGGCCTGTCGGATCAATTCGTTATCGATGTAGGTCCCGAAGACGAGTTGATGTGGGCCCGCGACGGCGTGCAGGAAAGCCAGATGCGCAAGCTCAAGGTCGGCCAGATCCCGTTCGAGGGCAGTCTCGACCTGCACGGCATGACCGTCGAAAAAGCCCGCGAAACCCTCTGGGCGTTCCTCGCCGAAGCCACCAAATTCGAAATCCGCTGCGTGCGCGTCACCCACGGCAAGGCCGTGCGCCTGGACGGCAAGCGGCCGATGATCAAAAGCCACGTCAACACCTGGTTGCGCCAGCACTCCCAGGTGCTGGGTTTTACCTCATGCCAGCCACGTCACGGCGGCGCTGGCGCGGTGTATGTGATGCTCAAGCGCACCATGATGGAAGGCCGCGACGAGTAACAAGTGCCATCGTCAGGCTTGCAGCGATGTGTTGGCCGCCGTACCCTTGCCCTTTGCGAAAATCCCACTAGGTAGTTTCATGTCCCTGGAACAGAATTACACCGCGATCCTCGGCCAGCTCGGCGAGGACGTTTCCCGCGAGGGCCTGCTCGACACGCCAAAACGTGCCGCCAAGGCCATGCAGTATCTCTGCCGCGGTTATGAACAGACCCTCGAAGAAGTCACCAACGGTGCCTTGTTCAGCTCTGACAACAGCGAAATGGTGCTGGTCAAGGACATCGAGTTGTACTCGCTGTGCGAACACCACCTGCTGCCGTTCATCGGCAAGGCTCACGTCGCGTATATCCCGAGCGGCAAAGTGCTGGGCCTGTCGAAGGTCGCGCGTATCGTCGATATGTATGCCCGCCGCCTGCAGATCCAGGAAAACCTCAGCCGCCAGATCGCCGATGCGGTCCAGCAGGTCACCGGCGCCCTGGGCGTTGCAGTGGTGATCGAGGCCAAGCACATGTGCATGATGATGCGCGGTGTGGAGAAGCAGAATTCGTCGATGATCACGTCGGTGATGCTGGGTGAGTTCCGCGAAAACGCGGCGACCCGCAGCGAGTTTCTCAGCCTGATCAAGTAATACGCGGCACCTGGAAAAACCGGCGTTCATCGCCGGTTTTTTTTCGCCTGTGAAAAATCAGGTAAGCTGCGCCCCCTTAAGTCTAGGGCAAGAGGTTTCAGCCATGTTCGTCAAAGCACTTCGAGTGGGCCTCGGCCACGTCATCATCGCCGGCGACTTCCTGACCCGTCCGCGCAAAAAGCAGCGCCCTGCCGAACAACAGGCGCAGGTGAACGCAGCGGCCAAGGACCTGACCCTGTATCAATTCCACGCCTGCCCGTTCTGCGTGAAGACCCGCCGCACCCTGCACCGCCTGAACGTGCCGGTGGCCTTGAAGGATGCGAAGAACAACGAGCAGGACCGCCAGACCCTGCTGGAGCAAGGCGGCAAGATCAAGGTGCCATGCCTGCGCATCGAAGAGAACGGCCAGACCACCTGGATGTACGACTCCAAGGTGATCATCGATTACCTCGACAAGCGGTTTGCGGCGGTCTGACAAACAGCGAGAATCCAGTGTGGGAGCGGG
>NZ_JACARK010000029.1:0-5080 GCF_013386655.1 Pseudomonas sp. K5002
TCGAGGCGCGGCTGGACGACGGGCAGGACCCGGGCGTGCCGCTGTTCATGCAGGGCCAGGTGCGCGACACCAATGGCAAGCCGTTGGCGGGGGCGATTGTCGATGTATGGCAGGCCAATACCGGTGGTACGTATTCGTGGTTTGACAGCACGCAGTCGGAGTTCAACCTGCGTCGGCGAATCGAGACCGATGCCCAGGGCAACTACCGTTTTCGCAGCATCGTGCCGTCGGGGTATGGCTGCCCGCCGACCGGGCCGACCCAGCAGTTGCTGGACCAGTTGGGGCGCCATGGCCAGCGGCCGGCGCATATCCACTTCTTCATCTCGGCGCCGGGCCATCGGCACCTGACCACGCAGATCAACCTGTCGGATGACCCGTACCTGCATGATGATTTTGCCTATGCGACGCGGGATGAGTTGATCGCCGAAATTCGCTTCAGCGAGGACGCGAACCTGGCGAAGGAATTTGGTGTGGAAGGGCAGTTTGCGCAGATTGATTTTGACTTTGAGTTGCAGCCTGCGGCGGCGCCTGTCGAACAGAAACGTATGCAACGAGTTCGCGCGCTCGAAGACTGAACGCGGTAAAAAAATGTGGGAGCGGGCTTGCTCGCGAATGCGGTGGATCAGTCAATATTTCCGGTGACTGACACTCCGCCTTCGCGAGCAAGCCCGCTCCCACATTGGCTCTGTATCGTTTGGCCTACTTGCGAACAACCAGATCGAGCAGATCATCCCGATCCTTGATCTTCTGCAGCACGATCTCCGAGCGAATATCCATCACCCCCGCCGTGCGGTTCAGGTGGTTCACAATGAAATCCGAAAAGTGCTTGAGGTTGCGCGCCTGCACCCGCAGCACATAATTGCTCGCCCCGGTAATCACATACGCACTGGCCACCTCCGGCCACCCCTGCACCTTCTTGATAAACGTCTCGTGCCAATCCTCCACATCCTGGCGTAACGACAGGTGGACGATGGCCTCCAGCTCGATCCCCAGTTGCTCGGCGTTCAACACCGCCCGATAACCACTGATGATTCCCTCGCTTTCCAGCAGGCGCAAACGCCGCAGGCAGGCCGACGGCGACAGGGCGACTTTCTCGGCCAGTTCCTGGTTACTGATACGGCCATCCTGTTGCAGGAAATGCAGAAGGCGCAGGTCGGTGGCGTCGAGAATCATGGTTAGAATAAATCCGCGTGTTTGGGGGTTAAATTCGAATTTCCTACAGCTTAATTAGCCTGTTGCCCACCACTTTGCACGAAAATTCTCTAAAGCTTCGTTCATTATTTGGCTCATTGTTACTACAACAACAGGACTGACCATGACCACCCGCACCCATTGCCTGACCCTCGACGCCCAGGATCCGCTGGCGCCATTGCGCAACCAATTCGCCTTGCCGGCCGGGGTCATCTACCTCGACGGCAACTCCCTCGGTGCGCGCCCGGTAGCGGCACTGGAGCGGGCGCAAGCGGTTATTGCCGAGGAGTGGGGCAATGGCCTGATTCGCAGCTGGAACAGTGCCGGCTGGGCCGACCTGTCCCAGCGCCTGGGCAATCGCCTGGCACCGCTGATCGGTGCCCGCGACGGTGAAGTGGTGATCACCGATACCACCTCCATCAACCTGTTCAAAGTGCTCAGCGCCGCGCTGACCGTGCAACGCGAACGCGCGCCAAGCCGCAAGGTGATCGTCAGCGAAGCGAGCAATTTCCCCACCGACCTGTACATCGCCGAAGGCCTCACCGAACTGCTGCAACAGGGCTACTCCCTGCGCCTGGTCAACAGCCCGGACGAACTGCCGAAAGCCATCGACCAGGACACGGCCGTGGTGATGCTTACCCACGTCAACTACAAGACCGGCTACATGTACGACATGCAGGCCCAGACTGCCTTGAGCCATGAATGTGGCGCGCTGGCGATCTGGGACCTGGCGCATTCCGCGGGCGCGGTGCCGATCGACCTGCATCAGGCCGGTGCCGATTATGCGATTGGTTGCACTTACAAATACCTCAATGGCGGGCCCGGCTCCCAGGCGTTTGTGTGGGTCAACCCGGCGCTGGTGGATGTGGTTACGCAGCCGCTGTCGGGCTGGTTCGGGCATACCCGACAGTTCGCCATGGAATCGCGTTATGCGCCGAGCCAGGGCATCGCCCGCTACCTGTGCGGCACCCAGCCGATTACCTCGCTGGCGATGGTGGAGTGTGGCCTGGATATTTTCGCCCAGACCGATATGGCCAGCTTGCGCTCTAAATCACTGGCGTTGACCGACCTGTTTATCGAGTTGGTGGAAAGCCGTTGCGCCGCCCACGACCTGACCCTGATCACCCCGCGTGAGCATGCCCGACGGGGTAGCCACGTCAGCTTCGAACACCCGGAAGGCTACGCGGTTATCCAGGCCTTGATCGCTCGCGGCGTGATTGGTGATTATCGTGAGCCGCGGATCATGCGGTTCGGGTTTACCCCGCTGTACACCAGCTTTGCTGAAGTGTGGGATGCGGTGGAAATCCTGGGTGAGATTCTCGATCAAAAAACCTGGGACCAGCCGCAGTTCAAGGTTCGTCACAGCGTCACCTGAGTAAACGCAGAGCAAAAAATGTGGGAGCGGGCTTGCTCGCGAATGCGGTCTATCAGTCTCTGATGTATTGACTGGCACACCGCATTCGCGAGCAAGCCCGCTCCCACAGGGGACAGTGTTTCAACCAGAAAGCAGTGCAATCACAATAATAAAGGGGCACGCCACGTGACCACGCCAGACCAAGGCTTTGCCGAAATCACCAATCGCGAACTGGGCCTCAGGCGCCAGCTCACTTCCGGCCAGATGAGTATGATCGCCATCGGTGGCGCCATCGGCACCGGGCTGTTCATGGGCAGCGCCTACGCCATCGGCTATGCCGGGCCCAGCGTGCTGGTCAGCTATGCCATCGGTGCGCTGATCACTTTGCTGTTGATGGGCTGCCTGGCGGAGATGACCGTGGCGCATTCCACCTCGGGCTCCTTCGGCGCGTATGCCGAATTTTACGTCAGCCCGCTGGCCGGTTTCCTGGTGCGTTATGCGTACTGGGCGGCGATTGTGCTGGCGGTGGGCGCCGAGGTCACGGCGGTGGCGATGTACATGAAGTACTGGTTTGCCAACGTGCCGGAATGGGTGTGGATCGTCTCGTTTTCCAGCGTGCTGATCGTACTCAACGCCATCAGCGTCAAGACCTTCGGCAACTTCGAGTACTGGTTTTCCACGATCAAGATCAGCGCGATTGTCGGCTTCATCATCCTCGCGGTGTACGTGGTGTTCGGCTCCGGCAACCCGGATTACGGTGTGCAGAACTACGCGGCCCACGGCGGCTTTTTCCCGAACGGGTTGAGCGGCATGTGGATCGCGGTGATCGTCTCGATCTTCAGTTACCTGAGCGTGGAAATGATCGCGGTGGCCGCCGGTGAAGCGGCCGACCCGGAGCAGGCGGTGAAAAAAGCCTTCCGCGCGACCATCGTGCGGCTGGTGGTGTTCTACCTGCTGACCCTGGCGCTGATGTTGGCCATCGTGCCATGGAACCAGGCCGGCCACGCCCAGAGCCCGTTCGTCACGGTGATGCAGACCATCGGCATTCCCGGCGCCACCGGGGTGATGAACTTCGTGATCCTGATCGCTGCGCTGTCGGCGATGAACAGCCAGCTCTACATCACCACCCGCATGATGTTCAGCCTGTCCCGCGCCGGTTTTGCGCCCAAGTCCATGGGCGCCTTGAGCAAGAGCGGGATCCCGTTGAACGCCTTGTTGCTGTCCAGCTCGGGCATTGCCCTGGCGACCCTGCTGAACGTGGTGTACCCGGAAAGCTCGTTCACCCTGATGATGGCGATCTCGATGTTTGGCGCGATCTTCACCTGGTTCATGATCTTCCTCACGCACCTGTTTTTCCGCCGCTACCGCAAGCGTCACGGCGGGGCGAAGCTGTCGTTCCAGCTGGCGCTGTTTCCCTACAGCACACTGCTGGGCCTGGTGCTGATGGGCGCGGTGATGATCACCACGTTCTTCACCGATGCATTCAAGATGACGCTGGTGTTCGGGGTGCCGTTCCTGCTGATTCTGTCGGCGGTGTACTACGTATTCTTCCGCAAGGGCGCGGCCAAGGCATCGAACAAGGCTTTGGCATAACCCGGCAATTGCTCGAACTCGCGGGCGCATAACAGCAGTTTGCGACAGGCCCAATCCTCGCTCAGGGGTTGGGCCTTGAAGCGCCGCTCCAACGGCCAGCGTTCCAGCGCCGCCAGGGGCACGATCCCCAGCCCGGCGCCCCGGGCGACCATGCGAATCAGCCCGTCAAACCCATCAGCGCGGATGCGTGTCTGCAAGCGAAAGCCTGCGTGCAATGCCTGTTCCTCCAGGTACACCGCCAGCGCGCTGTCGGCGGCCAGGCCCACATAGTCGTGCTGCAAGCTGTCGATAAAACTCACGGTGCGCCCGGCCAGCGGATGTTCCAGCGGCATGATCAGCACCAGCGGGTCGTCGCGAAAGGGCAGGGTTTGCAGGCCGTGGGTGTCCACCGCATCGGAAATGATCCCCAGGTCTGCCGCGCCCTGGCGCAAGGCGTGGGTGATGCGCAGGCTTGGCAGTTCCTGCAGGTCGATGTCGAGGTTGGGGTGCTCGTGCAGAAAGTCCGCCAACAGCTCCGGCAGGTATTCGCTCAGGGCGGTGGTGTTGCACAGCAGGCGCACCTGGCCCTTGACGCCGTTG
The DNA here is from genome assembly GCF_013386655.1 of Pseudomonas sp. K5002. Lineage (NCBI taxonomy): Bacteria > Pseudomonadati > Pseudomonadota > Gammaproteobacteria > Pseudomonadales > Pseudomonadaceae > Pseudomonas > Pseudomonas sp. K5002. Next base: position 4,718 of record NZ_JACARK010000029.1, read on the forward strand.
GCGTATTCCGCGAGGTCTTGCTGCAGGTGATCGGCTTGCTGCAACAGCAGGCGGGCGTGACGGGCGAGGGCTTTACCCGCAGCAGTCGGGGTGACGCCACGGCGGCCACGTTCAAGAAACTCGATGCCCAGGGAGGCTTCCATCGCCCGGATCCGTGCACTGGCCGCCGCCAGGGACAAATGGCTGCGGCTGGCGCCGGCGGTGATGTTGCCGGTGTCGAGGATGTGCAGGTACAGGCGCAGGTCGATCAGGTCAAAGTGCATGGGCTGGGGATCTCAGTGTCTGGACGGGCCTCTTCGCGAGCAAGCCCGCTCCCACATTTAGATCTGTGAACCCTTTCAAAATGTGGGAGCGGGCTTGCTC
>NZ_JACARK010000290.1:0-3025 GCF_013386655.1 Pseudomonas sp. K5002
TGCAATGCCCCGTCGCACAGCCAGGGCTGGCCGACGCCGGAACGCAGGACGCGCAGCGGTTGGTCGAGGGAACGATGGATCAGACTGGCGGGTTCTTCCTGGCGCCATTCCAGGCCGCCCTTGTCGCCATAGAGGCGGATCTTCAGCGGGTTCTCTTCACCGGCACACACTTGGCTGGCGATCAGCACGCCGCTGGCGCCGGAGGCCATCTTGAACAGCATGGCGGCATCGTCATCCAGTTGCCGACCGGGTACATGGATGCCCAGGTTCGCGCAAAGCTGTTCGATCGGTTGGTCGGCGATGAACTCGGCCAGGGAAAAAGCGTGGGTGCCGATGTCGCCGATGCAGCCGCCCAGTCCCGACAGCTCGGGCCGGCTGCGCCAGTCCGCCTGTTTGTTGCCCTGCCCGGCCACGTCCTGGCTGAGCCAGCCTTGTGGGTACTCGACGATCACTTTGCGCAACGCGCCGATCACGCCATTGCGCACCATGTCGCGGGCCTGCCACACCATCGGGTAGCCCAGGTAGGTGTGTGCCAGCCCATAAAGCCCGGAACTGTTTTTGACAACGTCTGCCAGCGCCTGCACTTCAGCAAGATTGAGCGCGGCCGGCTTCTCGCTGAACACGTGGAAGCCCGCCTGCAGCGCCTGGGTCGCAATCGGTGCATGCAGATGATTGGGGGTGACGATCACCAGCAGCTGCATGCGCTGCTCGGCCGGGAGCGCCTGTTCGGCGGCGAGCATCTGCTGCCATTCGCTGTAACAGCGGGACGCGGGCAGGCCCAGCGCATTGCCGGTGCTCCGGTTGTTCTCGGGCTCACGGCTGAAGGCACCGCACACCAGTTCATAACACCCATCCAGCCCCGCCGCCTGGCGGTGAGCCTGGCCGATGAAGGCGCCTTCGCCGCCGCCAACAAAGCCCATTCTTATTTTTTGCACAGCAACCGTCATCGCAAGTCTTCCCTTTATGGGCAATTACCGATCATGATGTAACCGGTTACATCGTGCCGGAAATTTAGGCCTGGTTGCTCGCGGTGTCAAACCCCGACTGCGGTAAACTTGCAGGCTGCTGTTCTGATAACGAGGTGGTCTTGTCCAATATTCGTGAAGTCGCCCGGCTGGCCGGGGTCTCGGTGGCCACCGTGTCCAGGACCCTGGCCAGCCCTGAACGCGTGTTGCCCGAGACCCGCGACAAGGTCAACGCCGCCGTGGAACAGACCGGCTACCGGCCGAACCGCATGGCGGTGCAATTCCGTTCGCGGCGCACCGGCAACCTGGTGATCCTGGTGCCGGCGATTGCCAACACGTTTTTCGCCCGGGTCATCAGCGGTGCACAGCAAGCGGCGCAGGCATCGGGTTATCGGTTGCTGTTGTGCGACACCCGGGGCCAGGCAGAAATCGAAAAACAGTTCGCCGAACTGGTCCACGCCCATCAGGCCGACGGTGTGATTCAGTTGCGGGCCTCGGACCCGTTCAGCGACTGCAGCGACTCACCGCCACTGGTGAACGCCTGCGAGGTGATCCAGGACGGTCGCCACCCCACCATCAGCCTCGACAACCGTGGCGCCGCCCGGGCCATGACCCAGCACTTGATCGACCTCGGCCACCGCCGCATCGGCTTGATCAAAGGCCCGAAAAGCAGCCCACTGACCCGTGACCGCGTGGCCGGTTATGAAGATGCCTTGCTCGCGGCGGGCATCCCCCGCGACCCGGCGCTTATCTGCCACGGCGACTTCACCCTGCACGCCGGTTTCGAGGGCGCAGGCAACATGCTCGCCCTGCCCGAGCGGCCCACTGCGCTGTTCTGCGAGAACGACGAAATGGCCATCGGCGCCTTGAAGCGCATCAAGCAACAGGGCCTGCGCGTGCCCCAGGATATTTCCCTGGTGGGCTTTGATGACATCCCCTTCGCGGCCTACTGCGACCCGCCGCTGACCACCATTGCCCAGCCTGCCGAAATCTTCGGCCGCAAGGCCGTCGAGATGCTCATCGCACTGATCGAGAAAACGCCGCTGTCGGAGCGTCAGGTTGTAGTGCCGTTCGAACTCACAGTACGCGGCAGCACGGCAGCGCCCCACACTCAATAGTGCGCCACATCCGACACCTGGGTATCCAGCACGTCCCGCGCCAATGCCCAGGCCTGATCCGTGGATTCCACCACCAGCAACGGGTAGCCCCACGCCTTGCCGAACATCACGGCAAACGGCTTGAGCGCCAGGCGCTTGGCTGCGCTGGGCTCCACCTGGATCATGCCTTTGACGAAAGTACGCAGGGCCACCTTGTGCTTCTTCATCCAGATCGAGGCCTGTTTGCGTTCTTCGTGTGAATGCTCGTGAGTGCTTTCATCCACGGCTTTCTCGTGCAGCAGGACGAAGGGTTCCTCGCGCTGCAACAAGGCCTCGAATGCGCCAAAGGTATCTTGCGGGGGGGTATCGCTGGGGGCGTCAAACACGATTTTCACCACGGGGAATGTTGAACTGTCGAGTTGCATGGGAAGCTCCTTTAACGAGAATGTTTCTCATGATAGCCATGCCATCACTGGACGCCATTGCACAGAATGGCCAGAATGTTTCGCATTCCAGCCAAGCGCCGCGCCGCCATGTACAACCACCGCCTCGAAACCCGTGACCCCTTGCGCCCGGCCCTCGCCGATGCAATTCCCCGTGCGGTGGTTGCAGTGAGCGCTTCAAGCACCTCTGCGAGTTGGGAGCACGCACCGCACCAGCACCGCAAGGGCCAGTTGATGTACACATTGCGCGGGGTGATTCATTGCGTCATCGAAGAAGGTATCTGGATCGTGCCCCCCCAGTGCGCGTTGTGGATTCCGGGCGGCCTTTCCCATGCCGCGCGCGGGTCGGGGGCAGCGGATGTCTACTGTCTGTTGGTCGACCCCGACGCCGCCGGCGCCCTGCCCCGGCAATGCTGCACCCTGGCGGTATCGCCGTTGTTACACGAATTGATCAGCAAGGCCGTCAGCTTCCCGCCGCTGTACGACACCGAGGGCGCCCAGGGCCGGTTGGTGGCCACGC
>NZ_JACARK010000291.1:0-8085 GCF_013386655.1 Pseudomonas sp. K5002
GCCAGACCAATACCGTGAACTACTCGCTGGAACTGCCGCTGGCCCAGGGCATTACCTTCGACTGAATCTCTGCTCGGAGTGCGGTCAATGTGGGAGCTGGCTTGCCTGCGATAGCATCACCCCGGTGTAACTGATACACCGAGGTGCCTGCATCGCAGGCAAGCCAGCTCCCACATTTGATCGGGTTCGCACATCAACAAAAGTGGTTTGTTAGGTCTCATCGGAGTCTGGCAATGGCATTACGCGAAGCATGTTTGTGGGAACAACTCACTCCTGGCCGGCCGGATCGTGCCGCGCTCAAGGGCGAGGTAAAAGTGGATGTGTGCGTGATCGGCGCCGGCATCACCGGTTTGTCGGCAGCCATTCACTTGCTGGAGCAAGGAAAAAGTGTCGCCGTACTTGAGGCCCATCGCACCGGCCACGGTGGTTCGGGGCGCAACGTAGGGCTGGTCAATGCAGGGATGTGGATTCCCCCGGACGAGATCGAAGCCGGTTTTGGTACCGCGGTGGGCAGCCAGCTCAACCGCATGCTCGGCGCGGCACCGTCCCTGGTGTTCAGCCTGATCGACAAATACAACATCGACTGCCAACTGCGTCGCGAGGGCACCTTGCACATGGCGCACAACGCCCGTGGCGAGGCGGATTTGCGCAGCCGTGAAGAACAATGGAAGCGTCGCGGTGCACCGGTGGAGCTGTTGACCGGCGCTGCATGCGAACAAGCCACCGGTACCAAAAAGATTGCTGCCGCCTTGCTCGACCGGCGGGCCGGCACCTTGAACCCGATGGCCTACACCAGTGGTTTGGCCAATGCCGCCGTCGGGCTCGGCGGACAGTTGTTCGATCACTCCCCAGTCACCCAACTGGAACGCCAGGGCCAGCACTGGTCAGTGCAGACTGCCCAAGGCTCGGTGCAGGCCGAACAGGTGGTGATCGCTTCGAACGCCTACACCGAAGGCGAGTGGACCGAGCTGCGCCGCAACTTTTTCCCCGGTTATTACTATCAGGTGGCGTCGGCCCCTCTGACCGACGACGCCGCCCAACAAATCCTGCCCGGCGGCCAAGGCTCCTGGGACACTCGCCAGGTACTCAGCAGCATCCGCCGCGACGCCGAAGGCCGCCTGCTGCTCGGCAGCCTGGGCAACGGCAACCAGAAACCTGCGTGGTTCCTCAAGGCCTGGGCCGATCGGGTGCAACAGCACTACTTCCCGTACCTCAAGCCGGTGCAGTGGGAGTGCACCTGGACCGGCTGCATCGCATTCACCCCGGACCACTTGATGCGCCTGTTCGAACCGGCGCCCGGGTTGGTGGCGGTCACCGGTTACAACGGGCGCGGGGTGACGACCGGCAGTGTCGTGGGCAAAGCCTTCGCGGATTATCTGTGTCACCAGAATCCACAGGCACTGCCGATCCCCTTTGCGCCGATGCAGCCGTTGGCCGGTGTGGGCCTGCGCAGCTGTTTGTACGAGGCGGGATTCTCGCTGTATCACGCGGGCCAATGCCTGCGGATCGTGATCTGATCAACGAAATACCCCTCAGAAGCCTGCATTTTCTTAGCCGGCTACTAATCTGTATTGGTGCGAGTCGTAGCAGTAACGCACTGTAAATGTGCACTTCCGTTACGCACGCTGTTACATGTTTAAGGGTGGCCGTTTAGTGGCCGGGTTGCAGTGCTAGATTGGTCGGGTTGCACTTTATAGGTCCAATGGTTGCACCTGGTTGAGATAGACGGTTGCACGTCCAATCAAAAGGCGCCCAAAAACCTGCAATAACAATGACACCGTGTCTTTTTGAATAATAAAAACGTAATGGCACGACGCTTGCTCTGGGCTTTCTCCGAAAGTTTTTGAAGTGAAGCTGCAGTGCCAATTCAACAAAAACCTCGGAGCACCACTCATGTCCCAGACGTTTTACAAGAAAGGTTTTCTAGCCCTCGCCGTTGCTGCGGCGCTGGGTGTTTCTGCGTTTGCTCAAGCTGATGTGAAGATTGGCGTAGCGGGGCCGATGACCGGCGCCAACGCGGCATTTGGTGAGCAGTACATGAAAGGTGCCCAGGCGGCAGCCGATGTCATCAACAAGGCCGGCGGCATCAACGGCGAGCAGATCAAGCTGGTGGCCGGCGATGACGCCTGCGAACCCAAGCAGGCCGTGGCCGTGGCCAACCGCCTGGTTGACCAGGACAAAGTGATTGGCGTGGTCGGGCACTTCTGCTCGTCGAACACTATCCCTGCCTCCGAGGTGTATGCCGATGCGGGCGTGATCATGATCACCCCGGGCTCCACCAACCCGCAGGTTACCGAGCGTGGCCTGTCGGCCGTGTTCCGCATGTGTGGTCGTGACGATCAGCAAGGCATCGTGGCCGGCGACTACATCGTCGACGTGCTCAAGGGCAAGAAAGTTGCCGTTATCAACGACAAGGACACCTACGGCAAAGGCCTGGCCGACGCCACTGCGGCGCAGTTGACCAAGCGCGGCGTGAAGCCGGTGCTGGAAGAAGGCCTGACCCGTGGCGAGAAAGATTTCAGCGCCCTGGTCACCAAGATCCGCTCCACCGGTGCTGACGTCGTGTACTTCGGCGGCCTGCACCCGGAAGCCGGCCCACTGGTTCGGCAGATTCGTGAAGCCGGCCTGAAAGACGTCAAGTTCATGTCCGATGACGGCGTGGTGACCGACGAACTGGTGGCCACTGCCGGTGGTGCACAGTATGTGGATGGCGTGTACATGACCTTCGGCGCCGACCCACGCCTGCTGCCAGACAGCAAGACCGTGGTGGAAGAGTTCCGCAAAAATGGCACCGAGCCTGAAGGCTACACCCTGTACGCCTACGCCTCGATCCAGGCCCTGGCCGCCGGTTTCAATGGCGCCAAGTCCGACAAGGGCGAAGACGCAGCCAAATGGCTGAAATCCCACCCGGTCAAAACCGTCATGGGCGAGAAGAACTGGGACGCCAAGGGCGACCTGAAAATCTCCGACTATGTGGTTTACCAGTGGGACAAGGACGGCAAGTATCACCAGCTGGAAAAGCAGAAGTAATAGTTAGCGCGATGGGTTAGACGCCACTTGACCCTGTGGGAACCGGGCTTTTGTGGGAGCTGGCTTGCCTGCGATAGCGTCACCTCGGGTTGACTGACATTCCGAGGTGTCGCTATCGCGGGCAAGCCCGGCGCCCATACACGCCAGCTCCCACACGGGGACTTGGTTGCCAGCCCCTTTTGTGTCTGTCTTTTCCTCCTAGAAGATCCGCACACCCACAGGTGTGCAGGCTCTCACTGCGTGAGATTGCGTTATGGATGGTATTTTCCTGCAGCAACTGGTCAATGGGCTGACCCTCGGGTCGGTCTATGGCTTGATCGCCATCGGCTACACAATGGTCTATGGCATCATTGGCATGATCAACTTCGCCCATGGCGAGGTTTATATGATTTCCGCTTACCTCGCGGCGATCAGTCTGGCACTGCTGGCTTACTTCGGCATCGAATCCTTCCCGCTGCTCATCCTTGGCACCCTGATCTTCACCGTCGTCGTCACCGGCGTTTACGGCTGGGTCATCGAGCGTGTCGCCTACAAACCGCTGCGTAACTCCACCCGATTGGCACCGCTGATCAGCGCCATCGGTATTTCGCTGATCCTGCAGAACTACGCGCAGATCGCCCAGGGCGCCAAGCAACAAGGCATCCCGACGCTGCTGGCCGGCGCCTGGAGAGTCGATATCGGCACCGGCTTCGTGCAATTGACCTACACCAAGGTGTTCATCCTGGTGGCCGCGTTCGTCGGCATGGGCCTGCTGACCTACATCATCAAGTACACCAAGCTCGGCCGCATGTGCCGCGCTACCCAGCAAGACCGCAAGATGGCGTCGATCCTCGGTATCAACACCGACCGGGTCATCTCCTACGTATTCGTGATTGGTGCCGCCATGGCCGCGCTGGCCGGTGTGCTGATCACCCTGAACTACGGCACGTTCGACTTCTATGCCGGCTTCATCATCGGCATCAAGGCATTTACCGCAGCGGTACTCGGCGGCATCGGCTCCCTGCCTGGGGCCATGCTGGGCGGGATCATCCTGGGTATTTCCGAGTCGCTGTTCTCGGGGTTGATCAACTCTGACTACAAAGACGTGTTCAGTTTCTCCCTGCTGGTGGTGATCCTGATTTTCCGTCCCCAGGGCCTGCTCGGTCGCCCACTCGTGGCGAAGGTATAACTATGTCTGCTGCCTACTCTATCGATATCAAGAAAAGTGTCGTCGATGCGGTACTCGCCGGGCTGATTTCGCTGATCGTGTTCGGTCCGATCGTCGGCGTGGTCCTCGACGGCTACAGCTTCAACCTGCAACCGGCGCGTGTTGGCATCCTGGTGGCCATCGTGATGGTCGGCCGGTTCGCCATGAGCCTGTTCCTGCAAACCCCAAGGGGCCTGCGGATTCTGCAGGGGTTTGAAAGTACCGGCTCCGGTGTGCATGTACTCAAGCCGGACTACAAGTCGCGCCTGCGCTGGATCATCCCGGCGTTGATCGTGATTGCCATCGTGTTCCCGTTCTTCGCCAACAAATACCTGCTGACCGTGGTGATCCTCGGGTTGATCTACGTGTTGCTGGGCCTTGGCCTGAACATCGTGGTCGGCCTGGCCGGGCTGCTCGACCTGGGTTACGTGGCGTTCTACGCCATCGGCGCCTATGGCCTGGCGCTGGGTTACCAGTACCTCGGCCTGGGCTTCTGGTCGGTGCTGCCGCTGGCGGCGATTTGTGCGGCGCTGGCGGGGTGCATACTCGGGTTTCCGGTGCTGCGAATGCACGGCGATTACCTGGCGATCGTGACCCTGGGCTTCGGTGAAATCATCCGCCTGGTGCTGAATAACTGGCTGTCGTTTACCGGTGGCCCGAACGGCATGCCGGTGCCGTCGCCAACGTTTTTCGGCCTGGAGTTCGTGCGCAAGGCGAAGGATGGCGGGGTGCCGTTCCACGAGTTCTTCGGCATCGACTACAACCCCAACATCAAATTCCTGTTCATCTACATCGTGCTGTTCCTGGTGGTGCTGCTGGTGCTGTACATCAAGCACCGCCTGACCCGCATGCCGGTGGGGCGCGCGTGGGAAGCCTTGCGCGAAGACGAAATCGCCTGCCGTTCCATGGGCCTCAACCACGTGCTGGTGAAGCTCTCGGCGTTCACCATCGGCGCGTCCACTGCCGGTCTGGCCGGGGTGTTTTTCGCCAGCTACCAGGGCTTCGTCAACCCGTCGTCGTTCACCTTCTTCGAGTCGGCGCTGATCCTCGCCATCGTGGTATTGGGCGGCATGGGCTCGACCGTCGGCGTGGTGATTGCCGCGTTCGTGCTGACGGTGGCGCCGGAGCTGCTGCGCAGCTTCTCCGAGTACCGCGTGCTGCTCTTCGGCGTGTTGATGGTGGTGATGATGATCTGGCGACCACGAGGCCTGATTCGTATCAGCCGTACCGGTGTTGTCCCACGTAAAGGAGTGGCGCCATGAGCAAGGAAGTCGTTCTTTCCGTGGAACACCTGATGATGCACTTTGGTGGCATCAAGGCCTTGAGCGACGTAAGTCTCAAGGTCAAGCGCAACTCGATCTTCGCCCTGATCGGTCCCAACGGTGCCGGCAAGACCACCGTGTTCAACTGCCTGACCGGTTTCTACAAAGCCTCCGGCGGCAAGATCGAACTCAATGTGCGCGGCAAGCAGACCAACGTGATCCAACTGCTGGGCGAGCGCTTCAAGGCCACCGACTTTGTCTCGCCGAAAAGCTTCGTCAGCCGGGTGTTCTACAAGATGTTCGGCGGCACTCACCTGGTGAACCGGGCGGGTTTGGCGCGCACCTTCCAGAACATTCGCCTGTTCAAGGAAATGTCGGTGGTGGAGAACCTGCTGGTGGCCCAGCACATGTGGGTCAACCGCAACATGCTCGCGGGCATCCTCAATACCAAGGGCTACCGCAAGGCTGAAAGCGACGCCCTCGACCATGCGTTCTACTGGCTGGAAGTGGTGGACCTGGTGGACTGCGCCAACCGCCTGGCCGGCGAGCTGTCCTACGGCCAGCAGCGCCGCCTGGAAATCGCCCGTGCCATGTGCACCCGGCCGCAGATTATTTGCCTCGACGAACCGGCCGCCGGCCTCAACCCCCAGGAAACCGAAGCCCTCAGCGCGATGATTCGCCTGCTGCGGGACGAGCACGACCTGACGGTGGTGCTGATCGAACACGACATGGGCATGGTGATGAGTATTTCCGACCACATCGTGGTGCTGGACCACGGCAACGTGATTGCCGAGGGCGGGCCGGAAGCGATCCGCAATGATCCGAAGGTGATCGCGGCTTATCTGGGCGCTGACGAAGAGGAACTGGCATGAGTGAGCCAATCCTCGAACTGAAAGACCTGGACGTGTTCTACGGCCCGATCCAGGCCCTGAAGAAAGTTTCGCTGCACATCAACGAAGGCGAAACCGTGAGCCTGATCGGCTCCAACGGCGCGGGTAAATCCACGCTGCTGATGTCGATCTTTGGCCAGCCACGGGCCGAGTCCGGGCAGATCATCTACCGCGGCGTCGACATTACCCACAAGTCGTCCCACTACATCGCCTCCAACGGCATTGCGCAGTCGCCGGAAGGGCGGCGGGTGTTCCCCGACATGACCGTCGAGGAAAACCTGCTGATGGGCACCATCCCGATTGGCGACAAGTTCGCCACCGAAGACATGCAGCGCATGTTCGAGCTGTTCCCGCGGCTCAAGGAGCGGCGCAACCAGCGGGCGATGACCATGTCGGGTGGTGAACAGCAGATGCTTGCCATCGCCCGCGCACTGATGAGCCGGCCCAAGCTGTTGCTGCTGGACGAGCCGAGCCTGGGGCTGGCGCCGATCGTGGTGAAGCAGATCTTTTCCACGCTGCGGGAGCTGGCGTCTACCGGCATGACCATCTTCCTGGTGGAGCAGAACGCCAACCATGCGTTGCGCTTGTCGGACCGGGCGTACGTGATGGTCAACGGCGAGATTCGCCTTACCGGCACCGGCAAGGAGCTGCTGGTGAATGAGGAGGTGCGTAACGCCTACCTCGGCGGGCACTGATGTAACTCTGATCGTTCCCACGCTCCGCGTGGGAACGCCTCTTGTGACGCTCTGCGTCACGCTTTGGGACGCGGAGCGTCCCGGCCTGCATTCCCACGCAGAGCGTGGNNATTGTGGACAACAAATCCGGGCACCTGCCAAAGCGCGACATATAGCCGCCGCAAATCCCTGTTTTGTCACAGTTTTGACTTGTCCCCAAGCACTGTGGAACCGGCTGTGGGTAACGTGGGAGTAGCTGGCTGGAGGCCTTTGTTTTCGCGGCTTGCAGCGTGGTGGTTGTTTATTGATCAGTGAGTTTTTCGTGACCACCCGAGGGGTTTGTCAACCTGTTTAAAGACACAGGTATATGACCGGAATATGTCACTCCGGCCTGTGGATAAGTCTGTGACTAAACTCTGGAAAGAGTGCCGCAGAGGCCGGAATGACTGGCCTGGAGCCATCGTCCTGGTTGCACCGTTTTGAACCGGGCTACATACGGGCTGCGCAAGGTCAAGCAAAAAACTTTTTGAATCACGCTGAAAGCCTTGTGTAGCGCGGCTTTCAGCTGTTGTACTTGCCCCCAAAGACTGTGGACGGGGCTGTGGATAAGGTGCGCGCACATGGCTGCACGCCACGGCCTGTATGGCTTTCGGGCGATTGGTTGAATTTCGTACAGCATGAGCGGCATTCACCTGTGTCCACAGCGTGTATCAGTTGCCGCCAGCCCGGCAGCCGGGCATTCTGCTGGCTGATTTTTTACCTCGTAGCCCCGCAAGGAGAACACCATGTCCGATACGCTGTTTATTACTGGCGCGACCTCCGGTTTTGGCGAAGCCTGTGCCCGCCGTTTTGCCGAAGCCGGCTGGAAACTGGTGCTCACCGGCCGCCGCGCAGAGCGCTTGAACGCCCTGTGCGCCGAGCTTTCCAAGCAGACCGAAGTGCTCGGCCTGGTGGTGGACGTGCGTGACCGCAAGGCCATGGAAGAGGCGATCGCGAACCTGCCGCCGTCCTTTGCCACGCTGCGCGGGCTGATCAACAACGCC
>NZ_JACARK010000292.1:0-2797 GCF_013386655.1 Pseudomonas sp. K5002
GCGGCGAGGCCGTTGTCCTGGCGGTAGGCTTTAACCCGGGCCGCGACCTGGTCCACCAGTTTCTGGCTGGTAGGGCCCAGGTTGCTGGCGCCGCTGGAACCGGCGTTGTACGGCTGGGAGACACTTTTGCTCGGGTCTTGCGGGTCGGCACCGAGGGTCATGCTCGGGCGGCCGTGGAAGTAGCCGGGCCTGGTGAAGTCCTGGCCGATCAACGCCGAGCCGATCACCAATCCGTCGCGTTCAATCAGCGAGCCCTGGGCCTGGAACGGGAACAGCAACTGCGCGGCAAAGGTGGTGAAGACCGGGTAGGCGAGGCCGGTCAGCGCCATGAAAAACACTGCCGAAACCAGCACCGGGCGCAACAGCCCTTTGAATATCGATTGAGTCGTCATCAACGTGTCCTTAGTTGTACGTCTGGCCGGACAGCAACTGCAGTTGCTCCACCAGCGGACCGAGCGCGAGCGCCGGCAGGAAAGTCAGGCCGCCCACCACCAGCACCACAAACACCACCAGCACCATGAACAGCGGGGTTGCGGTGGGGATGGTGCCGGCGCCGGCAGGCACGGTCTTTTTCATCGCCAGGGAACCGGCCACGGCGAGCATCGGCAGCATGGTGAAGAAGCGCCCGACCAGCATCGCGAGGCCAATGGTGGTGTTGAAGAACGGCGTATTGGCGTTCAGCCCGGCGAACGCCGAACCGTTGTTGGCGGTGCCCGAGGTGTAGGCGTAGAGCACCTCGCTGAAACCGTGGGGGCCGAGGTTATTCAGGCTGGCCATGGTGTCGGGCCACAGGGCGGCGAGGGCGGTGAAACCGAGGATGCTGATGGGGTGCGCGAGCACCGAGAGCATCACCAGTTTCATCTCTCGGGCCTCGATCTTCTTGCCGAGGAATTCCGGGCTGCGGCCGATCATCATGCCCACCAGGAACACCGTCAGCAGCGCGTACTGGATCAGGTTGATAAAGCCCACGCCGTCGCCGCCGAACACGCAGTTGAGCATCATCTGCGCCAGGGGCACGAAGCCGCCCATGGGGGTCAATGAGTCATGCATCGCGTTGACCGAACCGGTGGTGGCCGCGGTGGTGGTGGCGATAAACAGGCTGCTGTCGGCAATGCCGAAACGCAGTTCCTTGCCTTCCATATTGCCGCCGCTTTGTTCGATGGACAGCGTCTGGTTGGCACCGGCCTGGGTCAGCAGCGGGTTGCCGTTTTGCTCGGCGCCGTACACCAGCGCGAGAAAGCCTAAGAACATCACCAGGAAGGTGCCGAAAAACACCCAGCCCTGACGGCGTTGGAGCAGCATGCTGCCGAAGGTGTAGGTCAGCGCCGACGGGATCAGCAACATGCTGAGGATGTGCAGGGCGTTGGTCAGCGGGGTCGGGTTTTCGAACGGGTGCGCGGCGTTCATGCTGAAGAAGCCGCCGCCGTTGGTGCCGATATGCTTGATCGATTCAAAGCTCGCCACGGCGCCGACAATCAGTTGTTGCTGCGCGCCTTCCAGGGTGGTGGCCAGGGCTTGGGAGGAAAAGGTCTGCGGCATGCCTTGCCACACATACACCAGGGCCATGCCCACGCACAGCGGCAGCATCACGCGGTACAGGGTGCGAGTGAAGTCGACCCAGAAATTGCCGATATCCGCCGAGCTTGAGCGACTCAGGCCACGGATAAAACCGGCTGCGGCGACCACGCCCGAGGTGGCGCCGACGAACATCAGGAAGGTGATTACTGCCATCTGGCTGAAGTTCGACAGGCTGGTTTCGCCCGAGTACGCCTGCCAGTTGGTGTTGGTGATAAAGGAAGCGGCGGTATTGAACGCCAGGTCCGGGGTTTGTGCGGCCAGCCCGAGTGGGTTGATCGGCATGACGGCCTGTAACCGCAGGATGAGATAGCCGAGCAGCATCATCGCGGCGTTCGACAGCAACAGGGCCGAGCCGTAGCGGGCCCAGCTCATGGTTTCCAGCGGGTCGATGCCCAGCAGGCGATAGGTATAACGTTCCGGCAGGGCGTGGCGGGTTCCGGTAAACACCCGGGTCAGCCACTTGCCCATCAGCACGGCGAGCCCGGTCATCAACCCCAGGACCAGCGCAAATTCCAGCAAAGTGCTTAGCATGTCGAGGCTCCGTTCAAATCTTGCCCATGGCGACAATGGCCATGGTTGTCGCGGCGAAAAACACCAGGGAGAGGCCTACAAAAATCATGTCGTACATGGTGGGGCTCCCTAGAACTTTTCGGCGCGAATGAGGGCGTAGCCCAGATAAGCGAACAGCCCGACGGCGCATAGGCCGCTGGCGATATAGATGAACTTGAGTGTGAGCACGGTGGAACTCCCCTGATTAATAAGCCGCGATTGCGGACGCGGGGAGGTTAAGAGGTTGGGTATCAAGTTCGGGCACTGATTGCGGGTTTGGGCATTAAGACGGTGTATAGAGGGCGGTGGGGTGGGCGAACGGAAAAAAGGGATAACCCGGGGGCGGGGTATCCCTTGAAGCACTGGGGTTTTGCTGCTTTTGATGATCAGCTTATTTGGCTTTCTTTTTCTTTGATTCGCGGGTGGCGAGTTGTTCGAAGCAAAACGCGGCGGCGCCGAACAGGGCGATCATTGAGAGGACGATCATGCCTAACGTTGAACTTTCCACGATGACTTCCTGCGGGGGTTATTGGGGTGGAGGTCACAGTAGTGGAGGGGGGATTAGTTGCTCAATAGAGACGACTTAAACGTTACGGCTGGGGGGGAATCTATACGGGTTCTTTACGTTGATGTTGGGTGTATATCCGTTTTTTAGGTAACGGCTACTTAT
>NZ_JACARK010000293.1:0-1547 GCF_013386655.1 Pseudomonas sp. K5002
TGAGCCCGCCAGCGTCCAGGCGCTGCCGCGCGAGCAGCAATGGCCACTGGTGCGCTACGACTTCAAGAAAAACGTCGAAGTCGCCGGTGCGCCATTGCCGCTACCTGCCACGCCCGCACCACCCCTCAGCCTCGAACAACGCCTGCGGCGCAAAGGCGACTATCTGCTTCAGCGCACCCTGGACGATGGGTTGGAGATGGTCCATAAAAACCGCGACGGCGTACTGGTCCACACCGCGTTGCAGCAGGATGCCAGGGGGCACTTCGTCAATCGCTGGAACCTGGATGACCGCCGTTTCAGCAGCAGGGAAGCGTTGATCGACATCATCACCACCAGCAAAAGAATGCGCCAAGTCCACTGATCCTCGCACCGCCCTCTGCATGAGGGCGGTGCGACCGCTCGTCGCTCACGCTCCATAAATCCTGCCCTCACGAAAAAACCGTTTCAGCTCTCGCCAGGGCTGCCGATACCTCCTGACTACCCATCGGCTGGTCGCTACTTCCAGCAACCGGATGTACCCGCAAATCTGTTCCTGGAGGAATGCGATGAATAGTTGGTTCGGCAACATCAGCGTCAATATGAAACTGGGCCTGGGCTTCGGCCTGGTACTGGTCCTCACCTCGATCCTCGCGCTCACCGGCTGGACCAGCCTGGGCGGCCTGATCGACCGCAGCAACTGGATGAGCGACATCACCCAGCTCAACGCTTCGCTGACCAAGTTGCGCATCGTGCGCCTGCAATACATGTTGGCCAACGGCGACGAAGCCGTGGCGCAAAACGTGCAGACCAACCTCGACGGTTTTGTCGCCCAGCAACAGAAGCTGCTGGACAGCTTCAAGAGCCCGGACAACCTCAAGCTGCTCAATGAGCAAAAAGCGATCATCACCGCTTACCAGCAGTCCTTGAACAAAATGCGCGAGGCCTACCGCAACGGTAACGCCGCGCGCCAGGTCATGGGCGACAAGGCTGACATCGCCAATGCGCAGATCAGTGCCCTGGACGCCAGCGTGCGCCAGATGCCCGAGAGCACCGAGCGCTTTGCCCAGTTCGAGGCCGTGACCAGCGCCAAGGAACAGTTCCAGTTGGCCCGCTACGAAGTGCGCGGCTACACCGGCAACGTCAACGCCGAGACTGAAGCCCGCGCTGCCGCGCAGATCGAGAAAGCCATCGACGGTCTGAAAGGCCTGCACGCAGCGTTTGGCGCCAGCCAACAGCCTGCACTGACAGCCCTGGAAACCGCTCTCGGCGCCTATCGCAGCGCGGTGCAGAACTACAAGGCGGCCAACGCCAACATCGTCTCGGCCCGGGCAGAAATGACCACCCAGGGCACCGACATTGTCACCATCAGCGACAAGCTGTACGACATCCAGCTGCAACGCCGCGACGCCGAAAGCGCCCAGGCCCGCAGCCTGCAACTGATCAGCACATTGCTGGCCTTGCTGGTGGGCATCGTGGCGGCCGTGATCATCACCCGCCAGATCACCCGCCCACTGCGCGAG
The DNA here is from genome assembly GCF_013386655.1 of Pseudomonas sp. K5002. Lineage (NCBI taxonomy): Bacteria > Pseudomonadati > Pseudomonadota > Gammaproteobacteria > Pseudomonadales > Pseudomonadaceae > Pseudomonas > Pseudomonas sp. K5002. The sequence continues at coordinate 1,500 of NZ_JACARK010000293.1, forward strand.
ACCCTCGCCGTGGTGGAGCGCATCGCTTCCGGCGACCTGAGCCACAAC
>NZ_JACARK010000294.1:0-4413 GCF_013386655.1 Pseudomonas sp. K5002
CAGGTTTTTGATATCGCGCTGCAACGGCTCGTCCATGCGCATGCCGCGCCCCGGCAACTCCAGCGGCCGCACCTGCAACCACTCCGGCAGCGCCCGTCGCCAGCGGCTGTAGACCATGGCGCTGGCGCCGGAGTAAGGCAGGCAAAACAGGCGTAATCGAGCCGGCGTGTTCATTTCAGACCACTCCCGCTCACACGATAAAAACCCATTTTGTCCTCCTCCAGGCGCTGATCCTTGGCCGGTTTGTTAACTGGCCTTTCACCCATGAGAACGGATGGCACCTGGAAATAATTAGTCAACGAGACGCCGTTCACACCTCTCGATAAGGCATAAGATTAGTTCGTCTTCTCATTTGACAATCATTATCATTAAGCATAATTTGTTGCCCGATGTGTAGGAGGCCTCAGCAAGGACGCCCTCCCCCAACCTTCTCTTGCAACAAGGTGATTTCCATGACGGAACAAGTATCCACAGGCAGGTGCGACTCACCCCTACTCCAGGCCTTCGTCGACAATCGACTGATCCTGGTCAAGATCGCAGCGCGTATTACCGGCTGCCGATCCCGCGCCGAAGACGTGGTACAAGACGCCTACTTCCGGTTGCAATCGGCCCCCACCATCACGTCATCGTTCAAGGCGCAGCTCAGTTACCTGTTCCAGATCGTGCGCAACCTGGCTATTGATCACTACCGCAAGCAGGCGCTGGAGCTGAAATATTCCGGCACGGAAGAGGAAGGCTTGAATGTGGTTATTCACGGCGCTTCACCTGAGACCTCGCACATCAACTTTTCGACGCTGGAGAACATTGCCGACGCCTTGACCGAGTTGCCTCAGCGCACGCGTTATGCGTTTGAGATGTACCGGCTGCACGGGGTGCCGCAGAAGGATATTGCCAAGGAGCTGGGGGTTTCACCGACGTTGGTGAACTTTATGATTCGCGATGCGCTGGTGCATTGCCGGAAGGTTTCCGGGACCCATAGCGACACGTTTGCGCGGCGAGCCTGACGCGCCACACATCCCATGTGGGAGCGGGCTTGCTCGCGAAAGCGGTGGATCAGTCACACATGCATTGACTGACACTGCGCTTTCGCGAGCAAGCCCGCTCCCACATTTGATCTTCGTGCACTCAGATTTTTTGCTCAGTCAAACCAACCCACACCGCTCAAAAAACCGTTCCCGCCCCAGAATCATCAACGCCGCCCGCTTATGAGGAAAATCAAACTCCTTCTCACAGTGGAAACACTGATTCTGCATATGCCCAATCATCTTCCCGTTATCCGCCCGAGGCTCAGCCACCACACGCTGCGTACGCGGATCATCGAGAAACAAGTAATGCACCAGCGCCGACAACCAGCTCGCTACCTTGTGCGGACCACGGTGGTGCTCTTCGCCCACCAGCATATGAATCCCGCGATCGTAATCCGCTGCATCATAAAACGGCGCAATCCGATCCTCCTTCGCCCAATACGCCTCGAAATAAGCAAACGGCTCATCATCGAAACAGCCAATCAACGTCAACGCATGGGGATCCGCTTCCAGCTTGTCCAGATATTCCCGATGCTGTTCCAGGCTGCCAGTTTCCTGCCAGAAATTCGCCACCCGAGCACTGTTCTGCCAACGATTGAAGCGCGCCAGATCAACATCAATCTCCACCGTACGCAGTGAAATCCACGCCCCCAGCCGCGCATCAAACCGCCGATACACCTCGCCCCGCGGCTTCGGCGCACGGGCAGGATGACGCTTGCCACCGCTGATGATCATCTGCTGCGGATAAGTCCCCGTGAGAGATTGCCCCAGCCACGGTTGCGGCAACTGCCAGAACAACGTGCGCTCGCAATGAAACTGCCCGGCAACCCCGGTCGCCACCAGCAACCCACTGCGCAAGGCATCCTCCGGCGCATGCTCAAGACACCAGACCAGTCGCTGGCGCCCGGGCTCCCTGGCAAACAGCCAATAACACGCCGCCCACAAGGCACGGGCAGCCGGCACACTGGCGGGCTCCTGCAAATGCACCCGCACCTCATCACCCCGCTCAAGGCGCAGGCGAATCAGCGGCTGGCCCTCAAGGGTGAGGCTCAGGCGGCTATCAGTTTCATCAGCATTCAGGGCGGGTCCCGCCGGCAAGGGCAGCACTGACAGGTCATTCAGATTGGACATGGGATGGGCTCACGAATCGTCGACAGTTCAACAAGTGACGTGAGCCGAGGGCAAAAATTTAGACGATCACGGTACCGGCATTACATCGATGCGGTAAGGCTCGAAGATCTTCAGCAACTGGCCGTTGTCCCTCAGCTGCTTGAGCAGCCCGGCGAACGCCGGCCCCGTGATCGGCGCCTTGGGCCGCAGCAACGCATAGTGGTGGTACACCTGGTCGATCCGCTCGGACACCAGGAACTGCCCCGCCGTATCGGCATTGCGCACCAGGAAATCACTGAGGTAGGAACGTGTCACCAGGGCGATGTCGGCCCGGCCCCGGGCGACCATCAGCAGGTTGCTGTCGTGGGAATAGGTCAAGGTGGCGTTGAAGTGCTCCGCCATGTACTTGGGGTCGGGGTTGAAGTTGGCGAACGCGTAGTGATAGCCGCTGAACACCGCCAGGCGCTTGCCGGTCAGGTCGGCGAAATACGATTGGTCGCGACCGGGCTCCTGCTGGGCCACGAAGATTTCCGCATCCTCCAGGCCCATGTCGACATCGGTGTGGGCAATATCCTGCCAGCCCCACTTGGGGTTTTCGAAGATCGCCATGTCCACCCGACCTTGCTGGAAGTCGCGAAAACGCCGGGGAATCGAGGTGGGTACCAGCACAAACTGGTAGTCGGTTTGCAGGGCGTTCAAGGCTTCCACCAGTTGCGGCAGCAACCCGGTGTCGGCGCCCTGCTCCGGGCGCACGGTGTATGGCGGGAAATGCGCAGCACCGACCCTCACCAGTTGGGCGGCCGAGGCAGGCATCAGCCACAGTGCGCCAAGTGCCCATATTGAGAGTCCTGCAGCCAATCGCCAAGGCGAAAACATCAAGGCACACACCGTCGAAAACTTTGATCCCGCTAAGCTAGGCGTTTTTGTCTATCGAGACAACTTTCTGCCACACAATTAATAGCTTGCGCGAAAGGGCTAGTCAGCTTTCAACACCATCAGCAAGGCTTCGTCGGCCAGTTGCTCCAGGGTCATGCTGCCCTGGGCGCGAAACCAGGTGGTGGTCCAGGACAAGGCGCCCGTCAGGAAACGCCGCGTGATAAACACATCGCCCTTGATGTAACCGGCGTTTTTCGCCTCCCCCAACACCTGCAACCAGATCTCTTCGTAGATATCGCGCAAGGCCAGCACCTGGGCCTGGCCCTCGGCCGACAGGGAACGCCATTCATACACCAGCACCGCCATGGCCTCGCCACTGCCGCCCATGATCGACTGCAATTCGCAACGAATCAGCGCCAGCACCCGCTCGCGCACGTTGCTCGCCTCGGCCAGGGAAGCGCGCATCAGGGCGGTGTTGTAGTGGATGGTTTCCTCCATCACCGCCCGCAGGATTTCGTCCTTGCTCTTGAAGTGATGAAAGATGCTGCCGGACTGGATCCCGACCGCGCCGGCCAGGTCACGCACGGTGGTGCGCTCAAAACCCTTGTTGCGAAACAGGTGGGCCGCGGTTTGCAGCAGCTTGCCACGGGCACTGTCGGGGTCGGTCAATTGGCCGGCGTCGACCATGGTGCGCATCACCCGCAGGGCTTTTTGCTCATCCATGCTGCTCTCCTTAACTTCTGGTTACGTCTTGGGCGGCAATTTAGGCCGTGGCAGCCAACCAAGCAAGCGCTTGGGGCAAAGTTATGACCAGAGTTTACAAACCAAGCGCTTGCTTGGTAGTGTGGGTGCCAGCAAACCAGAGGAAGGACGCCCCATGAACAAGACGGTACGCATCGGCTGCGCCAGCGCCTTCTGGGGCGACACCTGCACCGCCGCTGCGCAGTTGGTGCACGGCGGCACGCTGGATTACCTGGTGTTCGACTACCTGGCGGAAGTCACCCTGTCGATCCTCGCCGGAGCGCGAATGAAAGATCCCCAGGCCGGCTATGCCACGGATTTCGTCGAGGTGCTGACGCCGCTGCTGGCGGATATCCAGCGCCAGGGCATCCGCGTGATCAGCAACGCCGGCGGGATCAACCCCCAGGCCTGCGCCGCCGCGTTGCAGGCGGCCTGCGACCAGGCCCGAATCCCGTTGAAGATCGCCGTACTGCTGGGGGATGACCTGCAACCGCAGTTCAAGCAACTGCAAGGCGTCACCGACATGTTCAGCGGCGCGCCCTTGCCGCCGATGTGCGTATCCACCAACGCCTACCTCGGCGCGCCCGGTATCGTGCAGGCGCTGGAGCTGGGTGCCGATATCGTGATAACCGGCCGTGTGGTGGACAGCGCGGTGGTCAGC
>NZ_JACARK010000295.1:0-13904 GCF_013386655.1 Pseudomonas sp. K5002
AGTTGGGCCCGTGCTTCGGCGATGGTCGAGTCCTGTTGCACCAGGTCGGCCTGGGCCTTGGCAAAGTCAGCCTCGCGGGCCGCAATCGTCGCCGAGGCTTCGTCACTCACTGCCTGGTATTTGCGCGCATCCAGGCGCACCAGCACGTCGCCACGCTTCACGTTCTGGTTGTCGGCCACCAGCACCTCGGCGACGTAGCCGTTGATTTTCGGCGCCACGCTGATGCTGTCGGCTTGCAGATAGGCGTCGTCGGTGGTCTCGATAAAGCGCCCGGTGAGCCACCACCAGGCGCCCCACGCCAGCCCGGCCAACAGCGCCACGCCGGCGAGTGACAGTAGAATCCGTCGGGCTTTGCCACGTTGGCCGTTGACGGTGGTTTCAGGAATGACCTGAGGAGAGGGAGGTGCAGCGGACATCAAGTCACTCCAGTTTTATATCAGTTGGAATAAATTCGTTTTTTCGCGAATTTTTGTCAACTGGTATATTTTGGTTACGTTAAAAAAATGGAGTGGCACATGGCACGACACAAACCGGCCGCCGAAGGGGGTTATCAGCGGGGTGAAGAAACCCGCGCACGCATTATCGAGGCGGCTGTCGAGGTATTTGGCGAGCGTGGCTACGACGGCGCGTCCACGCGAGACATCGCGAATGCTGCCGGCGTCAATGCGCCCGCGATCCAGTACTACTTCGATGGCAAGGAAGGCGTGTATCTGGAATGCGTCGAGCACTTGATCACGCTGTTGTGGCAAAAGATGGCGCCTACCGTTGAAGCCGCAGAAGGTGCGCTGGCCGATCCCGGGGTCGACGATCAGAGGTTGATCGACGCCTCACTGGGCATTCTCGGCGCGGTGGTTTCAACGATCCAGGACAGTCCCCAGACCACCGCGTGGCGAGCGTTTCTTGATCGCCATCAAGCCGGGCTCTGCCCTGAAAGCGCGACCATGGCGTTCGAGGAACGCTTCAAGGCGCGCATCGCCAACGTGATCCGCCTGCTGATCGCGCGCGTTGCCGGCCTTGCCGTTGACGACGAGCGCACGGTGATCCACTCGATGGCGCTGTTCACCCAGGGCCTGGCGTTTCGGGTGCAGAAACCCAAGCTGCTCTCCGCCTTGAACTGGACCGAAGTGAGCCAGAAGGAAATGGAACTGGTGCGGGATGTGGTGCTGATGCAGGCGCGGTTTACCCTGGAAGGCCTGGTACGGCATCGGGACCGGCGCTGACTTCAGCGCTTGCTGAAGGCCAGCCGGGCCGCGAACAGCACGAATATCATGCCGGTGGTGCGGTCCATCCACTTGATCACCTTTTCACGCCGCAGCACACCGGCCAATGGCTGCGTGGCACCGATCAGTATCAGTGCCCAGGCCAGGCTGATCACCACGTGGATGCTCACCAGCCCGAACGTCCACGCCACCAGCGGATGCCCCTGGGGAATGAACTGCGGCAGGAAAGACACGTAGAAAATCCCGATCTTGGGGTTGAGTACGTTGCCCATCATGCCTTTCAGGAACCAGTTGGCGCCGGGCTTTCCATCGGCCTCGACGGACGCAAGCGAACTGCGCGGACGCACCAGCATGTTCAAGCCCAGCCACGCCAGGTAAGCCGCGCCGCAGTACTTCAAGACGTTGAAGGCCACCTCGGACACGGCAATCAACGCGCCCAGCCCAAAGGCCACCGCTGCACCCCACAGCAGGCAGCCGGCATTGATACCCAGGGTGGCGCGCAAGGCTTGTTGCTTGCCCTCCACCGTTGCAGTGCGCAATACCAGGGCCGTGTCCAGTCCGGGCGTCAACGTGAGCAGCGTGGCGGCGAAGGTGAAGGCGAGCAGGTTGTCGGTGATGGACATGGATATTTACCTGAAATCAGAAACTCTCAAGACTGGCGTTGATACCGGCGACACGCGCCAGTTCGATGGTTGCCGCGACCTGTTCAGCATCGATGATAAAGCCATGGAAATCGTCATCTCCCGAGTCCAGATGAACGTAACGCTTGCCGAACCGAGCCAGCCATTGGTTGAAACGGTCCAGCACCTCAGCCATTGATGACCTGCATACGTTGTGTTCATCGTTCGTGGGGCAGATTACGGGCATGGGCGCGCGGCTGTCGATATTTAATCAAGAGCGTGGTGGCTTTCTGGAAAGGCTCATGACGCACTACACCGTCACGCCACGCGATTGCGCCCCGACGACTTGGCCCGATACAACTGCTGATCCGCACGCTTGATCAGCACTGTGGTGTCGCTGTCCGACGCTTCAACGAGCCCGACGCCAATACTCACCGTGACCTGCCCAGCGGTCTCGAAATACGCTCCGGCAATTGCCGCGCGAATCTTCTCGGCCACCACATCCGGGCTGTCCGGCGCTTCGATTTCCGGCAACAGCACCGCAAACTCTTCACCGCCGTAACGGGCGACGAAGTCAGTGGCGCGGGTGGCGTCCTGAATCAACTGCGCGAGCTGGCGCAGTACATCGTCCCCGACGGCATGCCCATGGGTATCGTTGATCCGCTTGAAATGATCAACGTCGATCAGCAGCAAGGCAAATGCGCGCCCGCTGCGCTGGAACAGCAGGCTGTACTCCGCCAGTTTTTCATCGAAGCGCCGACGGTTGTAGACGCCGGTCAGGGCGTCATGGCTGGCCAGGTTCAACAGCTCGGCATTGGCTTGGGTGAGGGCGGCAGTACGCTGGGCGACGGTGGCTTCCAGGGACGCATTGGTGTCCTGCAGTTCGCGCTCTTTGCCAAGCAGCGATTGGGTCATGCCCTTGATGGAGCGCCCGAGCTGGGCGATTTCCAGTACGAAATGGTCTTGAGGGAAATACGCGCCAGGCTGTTGGTTTTGGACCTGCTTGGCTGAACGCGCGAGCTCTTCGATGGGCCGGCTGAGGTACGACGCCAGGTAATACGCCACGAAGCCGAAAATCACCGCGGCAATGACGCCCAACAGCAGCAGTTTGTAGAGCAATACGCGGGCAGGGTGCAGGGCGATTTCCAGCGGCTGGCGCATCACGATGTACCAGGTCAGGCTGGAATTCGACGGGCTGGGCACCGCCACGGCGCTGGTCACGTAGCCGTTGTCGACCGACCAGCCGGTGTCATTGGCCAGGCGGTCCTGGGGCAGTTGCTGGCCGGCCAGTTGTTCCGGGTAGAGCACCTTGCCGTCGTTGTCGATGATCAGCGCCTCGATGTCCGGCGTATTGCCTTTGGCCGCTTCGACAATTTGTGTCACCCACGTCCAGTGGGCGTGAGCCCCCAGTACGCCGATCACCTGGCCCCCGGCATTGCGAATCGGTGCGGCAAAGTCGATGAAGCGCCAGGGCTCACCGTTGGAGCCCGGCAGCAGCTTGGCAAGCAATACCGCCTCGTGGGGATCGCCGGTGTAGTTGCCCTGCAAACCGGCCTGGAACCAGGGCCGTGCCGTTACGGATTGGTTGACCAGCAGCCCATTCACCGCCTGGCGCACACGCCCCTCGGTGTCGGCGACGCCCATCCACGCGTACTCGGCGCGGGACTGGGTGCGTTGTTCCATGGAGGTCAGTATGTCCGGATCGTCCAGGTTGCCCCGTCTGAACAGCGGTGCGCGGCTGAGCAGCGACACTTCGAGCTGGCGTTCACGCAGCTGCACCGCCAGTAGCGCGGCGGTGGAGCGGGCAGTGCTCAACAAGGCATTGCCACTGGCCAGTTTCAGTTGCTCGGTAGCGATGTGCCCAACGTAGAACCCTACGCTCACCAGGGTGAGCAGCGACAAACCGGCAAACCAGAGGGTCAGGTGACTACGCAGGCTGGCTTTGATCATTGGGGACTATCTGAAAGGAGTGTGACTACATGGTAGACGTACCATTCGGATAGTTGCCATAGCCTGATGATTTATACGCGCATTGATTTTCCACCTGCTTTCCCATGACGGCCATGCCAGAATATGGCGCTTAGCCACTTAGGGAACTCAAGGATGAAAACGCTGTGTGCTGCGCTATTGTTGACGGTTGTAACCGGTCTGGCCCAGGCCAATGAGGTTCGGATCGGCTTCCAGGAAATAGTGATTCCCGACGCGGAGCACGGCAGGCCGTTGCAGGTGGCGGTGTGGTACCCGACCCATGCTTCCGGCACACCAGAACTGATTGCTGACAATCCGGTGTTTGTCGGCGCGCCGGCCTTGAAGGACGCTGCACCGGCTGCCGGCGAGCATCCGCTGGTGGTGATCTCCCACGGCATCTTCGGCAACTGGATCAACCAGTCCTGGCTCGCCAGCGCGTTGGCCGGGCAGGGTTACATCGTCGCCTCGCCCAACCACCCCGGCACCACCAGCAAGGACCGCACACAGCCGGCCGCTTCCGAGCTGTGGAAACGGCCCCTGGATATCCATCGGGTGATTGATGCCGTGATTGCCCAGCCGAAACGCTTCGGCGCGGTGGCCCAACGCAAGATCGCCGTCGTCGGGCACTCCCTCGGTGGCTGGACCGCACTCGAAGTCGGCGGTGCCCGCTTTGATCCGCAGCGCTTTACCGAGGACTGCAAGTTGCATCCGGAAATTGCCCCTTGCAAGGCCTACGAACAACTTGAGGTTGGTCGCACCGAGCAGGCGAGGCAGCGACTGGCCGGTGACTTGAGCGACCCGCGCGTGGCGGCCATTGTTTCCCTGGACCTGGGATTCGCCCGCGGCTTCAGCGATGCCAGCCTCGCGGCGCTGAACCGCCCCACGCTGGTGATTGCGGCGGGCACACCGTCGCCGGAATTGCCCGCCGCACTCGAGTCGGCCGACTTGGCCAAGCGCCTGCCGCAGAAGACTTCGCGCTACGTGGAAATCAGCGACGCCACGCACTTCAGCTTCCTGCCCATCTGCAAGCCGGGCGCGGTGGAGCGGATTGAACAGAGCGACCCCGGCGAAGGCTTTATCTGCCTGGATGCCAAGGGTGCTCGTCCCAAGCCGCAGATCCAGCAGCAGGTCCTCAGCTTGATCAGTGAGTTTCTGCAGCAGTCACTGCACTAGCCGTCAGATATCTTCGGACAACACACAGCCTGTGGCGAGGGAGCTTGCTCCCGCTGGGGTGCGAAGCGCCTCCAACGACAGGACCGCTACGCAGTCCAACGGGAGCAAGCTCCCTCGCCACAATGGTATTTGCATTGGATCACTTCCCCACCCGCCCCGGAATGGCCACCCGACTTGTCGCCTTCACCTCCCGCAACGCCAGGCTCGACTGAATCGACGCAATCCCCAATTGCCGCCGCAACACGCTCTCTACAAAATCGCTGTAGGCATCCAGATCCTCCGCCAGCACCTGCAGCAGATAATCCGCATCCCCGGTGATCTTGTGGCAGGACTGCACCTGCGGCAGCTCCTTGATCACGGCCTCAAAGTCTTCTGGCGTATGGTCGGAATGCACGGCAAACCGCACATGCACAAACGCCATGATCTCCAGGCCCAGCATCTTGCGATCGAGGTTGGCCTGGTAGTCCTTGATCACGCCTTCCTCCTCCAGCCGCTTGCGCCGTCGCCAGCATGGGGTGAGGCTCAGTGACAGGCGCTCGCTGAGTTCGGCGTTGGAAATACTCGCGTCTTCCTGCAGCAAGGCGAGGATGGCGAGATCGGTGTCGTCAAGTGCGACCTGTCTAGTTTTATTTTTCTTCATGGCGGCTCTTTGGGGTAAAAATTCCCGATTACGCTAGCATCGGCGCACGTAAAAGCAAAGAAAGCCCACCGCAGCCAGAACAAAATAATCACCTGTCTTTCACGGGTGGATTTCTTTCATGTTGACTGTTTTCAGCGACTCTCATCGTTTGCACCATGGCACCGAACTCAAGGATGGCGTGCTCAAGCCGTCCTTCGAACAACCCAGCCGCGCCGACACGGTGCGTGATCGGGTCAAGCACGTTGGGCTGGGCGATATCATCGTGCCGCGCACGTTCGACCGGGCCTGTTACGTCAATGCCCACAGCGAACGCTACGTGTCCTTCCTGGAAACCGCCTGGGCCGAATGGACGGCGATTGGCCGTGCCCATGACGCCTTGCCGCTGGTGTGGCCGGTGCGGGACCTGGCCAATGAGCAGGTGCCGGAATTCATCGACGGCAAGCTCGGGTTTTTCGCGATGGATGCCGGTTCACCGATCACCAGCACCACCTGGGAAGCGGTGAAGACCAGCGCTGATATCGCGCTCACCGGCCTGGCATTGATTGATGAAGGCCACGACAGCGCCTTCGCCCTGTGCCGGCCACCGGGCCACCATGCGGCACGGGAATACATGGGCGGTTATTGCTACCTGAATAACGCAGCCATTGCCGCGCAACAGGCGATCACCCAAGGCGCCAAACGGGTCGCGGTGCTGGACGTGGATTTCCACCACGGCAACGGCACGCAGAACATCTTCTACAACCGCAATGACGTGATGTTCGTCTCGCTGCATGGCGATCCGTCCGTGTCGTATCCCTACTATTCGGGCTTCAGTGCCGAGCGCGGTGCCGGGGCGGGCGAGGGGTTCAACCTGAATTACCCGCTGGCGAAAAACACCGGTTGGGCCACCTACAAAGAAGCGTTGCTCGACGCCTGCAATCAACTCAGAACGTTCTCGCCGCAAGTGCTGGTGATTTCCCTCGGCGTCGACACCTTCAAGGACGACCCCATCAGCCATTTCCTGCTGGAAAGCCGCGACTTCCTCGGCATCGGCGAGATCATCGCCAGCGTCGGCGTGCCCACGCTGTTTGTGATGGAAGGCGGCTACATGGTCGATGAAATCGGCATCAACGCGGTCAACGTGCTGCACGGTTTCGAGAACAAACACGCCTGATCCCGATGCCATTCCAACAATAAACAACGCCTGACTTTTTTCTGCCAAAACTCAAAAACATAACAAGAGGTTTTGTGATGAAAACAACCGTGCCCGGGCTGATTGAAAAGCCCGCTTTGCAACGCACCCTCAACAACCGCCATATCCAACTGATGGCCATGGGCGGTGCGATCGGCACCGGCCTGTTCATGGGCTCGGGCAAGATCATCGCGCTGTCCGGCACCTCGATCATCCTGATCTACATGATCATCGGGCTGTTTGTGTATTTCGTGATGCGCGCCATGGGTGAGCTGCTGCTGTCCAACCTGAACTTCAAGAGCTTCGCCGACTTTGCCGGTGCCTACCTGGGGCCGCGTGCGGCGTTTTTTCTTGGCTGGTCGTACTGGCTGAGCTGGAGCGTGGCGGTGGTGGGGGATGCGGTGGTGGTCGGGGGCTTTTTCCAGTACTGGTTCCCGCACGTGCCGGCCTGGATACCGGCGATTGCAATGCTGCTGACCCTGTTTGCCTTGAATGTGCTGACGGTGCGGCTGTTCGGCGAGGTGGAGTTCTGGTTTGCGATCATCAAGATCATCGCCGTGGTGACCCTGATCAGTGTGAGCGTGGTGTTGATTGCCAGCTCGTTTGTGTCGCCCACCGGCGTCACGGCTTCCCTGAATCATTTGCTGGATAAACAGGCGGCGTTTCCCAATGGCGTGTTCGGCTTCTTTGCCGGGTTCCAGATGGCGATCTTCTCGTTTGCCGGTACCGAGTTGATCGGCACGGCGGCGGCCGAAACCCGTTCGCCGGAGAAGACACTGCCCAAGGCAATCAACTCGATTCCGCTGCGGATCATCCTGTTCTACGTGCTGGCCTTGGCCTGCATCATTGCGGTGACATCCTGGGAGCAGGTGTCGCCCAGCAAGAGCCCCTTTGTCGAGCTGTTCCTGGTGGCCGGCTTTCCCGCCGCCGCCGGGATTGTGAATTTCGTGGTACTGACCTCAGCGGCTTCTTCGGCCAACAGCGGGGTGTTTTCGGCGAGTCGCATGTTGTTCGGCCTGGCGGACCTGGGAGACGCACCCGGGATATTCCGACGACTGTCGAAAAACAGCGTGCCGTTTATCAGCCTGGCGTTTACCACCTTCCTGATGCTGCTGGGCTTGTTGCTGCTGTTTATAGTCCCGGAAGTGATGACGGCCTTTACCATCGTCTCCACTGTTTCGGCGATCCTGGTGATCTTTACCTGGTCGACCATCCTGGCGTCCTACATCGCCTATCGGAAAAAGTGCCCGGAGCTACATGAAAAATCCCTCTACAAAATGCCCGGTGGCGTGCCGTTGGCGTGGGTTTCACTTGGCTTCATGGCGTTCGTACTTTGCCTGCTGGCACTTCGCCCAGATACCCGCCTGGCCCTTTGCGTGATGCCTGCATGGTTTATGTGGCTGGCGGTTGCCTACCATTTCTCGCATTTTCGCCACCGACTCCAGCCTGATCAACGCACGGCGCAGTAGCGGTTGCCGTACAACCGCAGGCCATTCAACCCTCGAAAAAGGCCGGCTTGTACGGCCTTTTCATGACGGTTTTTTCATCGGTACATGACAAAAATTTCACAATCTGCGCCATCGGCCCCATGCCACAATCCGCAGCGTTTGCAGGGCCGCAACGGTATTCGCTCGAAGGACAGTAAAAAAATAATGTTCACAGGGGCGCAGTAAATGAAACTCTCTACATTAGCGTTGGCCATCACGGCGGCTGTCCTTGCACAACACGCCAGCGCAGACGGCTTTGGTCTTGGCTCACTCGGCACGGGTGACGGCCATAGCGGCTTCCTCGAAGACAGTCATTCTTCGATCAGTTCGCGCACCATGTACTACAACGCCGACGTTCACTCCGGCACGGCGAACGACCTGCGGGAAGCGGCTCAAGTACTGCGTTTCGACTATAAATCCGGTTACACCCAGGGCACCGTCGGCGTAGGTTTCGACGTGATGGCTTTCGGCGCGTTGCGTCTGGACGGTGGCGATGGCCACGCAGCGGGCAATGGCCTGTCGGGTAACGGCAACAGCTTCTTCCCGGTGAAGAACAATGGCACCGAGCCTGCTGACAGCTTCGGTCGCGCAGCCGGCAACGTTAAATTCCGTATTTCCCAGACTGAATTGCACGTGGGCGGTGGTTTGGCGCCGATCCTGCCGATCCTGGTGTCCAACGACAGCCGTGCCGCGCCGCAGACCTTTGACGGCGGTATCCTGACCTCCAAGGACATTCCCAACGTCACCTTCACCGGCGGCGAGCTGAACAAGGCTGAAGGTCGTGCATCGAGCAACTCCACGGGCTTGAGCGTGGCCGGTGCCACTCGCGACAGCGACAGCTTCCGTTTCGGTGGTGTCGACTACCAGCCGTTTGGTTCTTCTGACAACGTCATCGCTAAAAACCTGACGTTGCAGTACTACTACGCCAACCTGGAAGACTTCTACAAACAGAACTATTTCGGCCTGGTCCACGTATTGCCGTTGGGCAATGACCAGTCGTTCAAGACTGACCTGCGTTATTTCGACAGCACCAGCGACGGCAAAAACGGTTCGGCCGGCTATGCGTTCAACAACAACGGCGGCTATGCCAAGCACGCCGGTGAAGTCGACAACAAAACCTACAGTGCTGCCTTCACCTATCAGTTGGGCGGCAGCCAGTTGATGCTCGGCCATATCGGCGTGAGTGATGACGGTGGCTTCGTCTGGGTCAACCAGGGCAGCATCGCCGATCCAACCGCCCAAGGCGCGGCCGGTTCCGACTTCTACCTGTTCACCGACGCGGTGGTTGGCCAGTTCTCCCGTGCGGGCGAGCAGGTCAATTTCGGTCAGTACCTGTATGACTTCAGAACCCTGGTGCCGGGCCTGAAAGCCTCGATTGCCTACCTCAACGGCAGCGACATCAAGGCCAAGGTTGCCGGTGGCAGCGATCAGTCGGAACGCGAAACCGATTTCCGTCTTGATTACGTCGTGCAGGAAGGCCCGCTGAAAGGCTTCGGTACTACGTTCCGTACCGGCAGCTACCACGGCCATAACACCGGCACCGCCGACCAGGATCAGACTCGCCTGATCTTCAACTACACCTACGCGCTGTTTTAATCAGTCGTCGGTAACTGCTCCAGATGAAGGCCGCCCATTGGGCGGCCTTCTTTATTGGCGTGGGGTTCCAGGCAGAGCAGGGCGCTATAGTTGTTTTTACACAACGCAACGTTTAATCATGCGCGGCAATTCCTAACCTACAAGTCAAGAAAAGGACCGTTCCCATGAAAGTCAGTGCACGCAACGTATTCAAAGGCCAGGTCAGCCAGGTCCAGGACGGCGCGGTCAACGCCGAAGTGGTGTTGACCCTGCCCGGTGGCGAGCAGTTGGTGGCGGTGGTGACCATGGAAAGCATCCGCAACCTGGGCATTGCCGTAGGCAAGGAAGCGGTCGCGCTGATCAAGGCGCCGTGGGTGATGTTGATGACTGAGTCCAGCGACATCCGCCTGTCGGCCCGCAACTGCCTGGAAGGCAAGGTGCTGAGCGTGAATGACGGCGCGGTGAATGCGGAAGTGGTGATCGAGTTGGCGGGTGGTTCGAAGGTGTTTTCCATCGTGACCCGCGACGCGGTGGCCGAGCTGGGGTTGAAGCCGGGCGTGAGCGCCACGGCGGTGATCAAGGCGTCCCATATCATCCTGGGCGTTCCGGCCTGATAAAACCCCACTCAACGTAGCAGCTGTCGAGCCCAAGCGAGGCAGCTGCTACGGGATGCCCGGTTGCCACGGCGTTTGTTGTTGAAAAGGGCTATTGCGCTAAGGCGCCAGCCGGGTGAACACATAATCGTGGTTCTTCACCAGCGCCTGATGGCAGGCAAAGCACGTCTCATGCTGCGCCTGGTCCACCGGCTTGCCATTGATGAACCGTCCAAAACCCCAGCCTCCGGTCGCCGCATATTTTTTCGAATCCTTGACCATGAACTGCACGGTGGTTGCCGCGCCGGGAATCGACGCGGTCTTGAACTCCGGCGATTGCACATGTTTCCAGGCCAGTTTCGCCAGCACGGTGCCGTCGGGGAAGGGCAGCGTGCCGTCGCGGTACGCCTTGAGCGCCACTTTATTGCCCAGCACCCCCCGCAGTTCATTCAGCGGGTCGGCTTCCTGGGCCGGCGCGATCAGCTCCCATTGACGGTAGCCGTCGGGAATGGTCACGCCGTAGATCGGCGAAGGCTCGCTGGTGGCCGGGCCGCCAAAGGCGAACCCGGTAGCGGTGGCCACCACGGCAGCTGTTGCAGCGACGAGTGCAGCAAGATGCAGGCGCTTCATCACAGGTGGTCCGCATCGATCACAGCCTTGGCAAAGGCTTGCGGTGCTTCCTGCGGCAGGTTGTGGCCGATGCCGCCGCTGATCAGGCGGTATTCGTACTTGCCGGTAAAGCGTTTGGCATAGTCCTCTGCGGCCGGGTGCGGCGCGCCGTTGGCGTCGCCTTCCATGGTGATGGTGGGCACGTTGATGGACGGGGCGGTGGCGAGTTTCTGCTCCAGCGCAGCGTATTTTTTCTCGCCCTGCACCAGCCCCAGGCGCCAGCGGTAGTTGAAGATCGATACGGCGACGTGGTCGGGGTTGTCCAGGCCTTTTGCGCTGCGGTCGAAGGTGGCGTCGTCGAATGCCCATTTTGGCGAGGCGATCTGCCAGATCAACTTGGCAAAGTCGTGGGTGTTTTTCGCATAGCCGGCGGCGCCGCGATCGGTGGCGAAGTAGAACTGGTACCACCATTGCAACTCGGCCTTGGGCGGCAATGGGTTCTTGCCCGCGGCCTGGTTGCCGATCAGGTAGCCGCTGACCGATACCAGCGCCTTGACCCGCTCAGGCCACAACGCCGAGACGATGTCGGCGGTGCGCGCACCCCAGTCATAGCCGCCGAGCACGGCCTGCTTGATCTTCAGCGCGTCCATGAAGTCGATCAGGTCGACGGCGAGGGCGGCCGGCTGGCCGTTGCGCAGGGTCTTTGCCGACAGGAAATGGGTATCGCCATAGCCGCGGGCGTAAGGCACCAGCACCCGGTAGCCCTGGGCGGCCAGCAGCGGCGCTACCTCGGAGTAGCTGTCAATGTCGTAGGGCCAGCCATGCAGCAGGATCACCACCGGGCCATCGGCCGGGCCGACTTCGGCGTAGGCCACATCCAGCAAGCCGGCTTTCACATGCTTCAACGGGCCGAGCGCGCTGTGGGCAGTTGCGCTGGCAGCCGCCGGTGCTTGCGCGTCCTGTGCACTGGCGACGCCGAGGGCACCGAACTGCAACAGCGCAAAGGCCAGCAGCGACGCGCCCATCAGGCGGCGGGGTGGGGTGTTCAACTGTGTGTGCATGGTGAGTCTCCGGCGGCGGGTGGTGTGCCTGGCTCACAGTTGAACGTAGTTGTGTATCCCGTCTGTTTCGAGAAAACCCGTGGGTTAAAGGTTTTGTATCGCAGCGGTGTTTGGACACACTGCGATACAAAGGTCAGAGGGCCCGCCGGGCCACATACACCAGGCTCGGCGCCTGACCGGGTACATCGTCCAGCTCATCGATGTACTGCATGCCGATTTTCTCCAGCACCTTGATCGACGCTGTATGCGCCGGACGCACCACGCCGTACACCTGCGGCTGGTCCAGTTCGACAAAGGCAAACTGCAACGCCGCCCTGGCAATCTCGGTTGCAAAGCCCTGGCCCCAGGCGCTGACCGCAAAGCGGTAGCCCAGGTTGATCCGCTCAACGTCGTTGTAGGGGTACAAGGTGATGCCACCAAAGCCGATCACGCAGCCCGGCGCCTCTTGTGTAGTAATCGCCCATTGGCCAAAACCATGTTCTGCCCAGTGCAGCAGCCAGCGAGCCAGGGCGGCCTCGGCTTGGCCCAGATCGGTAAAGGGGCCTGCCGGGTTGTAGCGGTTGGTCTCGGGATCGCCATAAATGGCAAATACACTGGCCACATCGTCGGCCGCTGCGGGCCTGAGAATCAGGCGTTCGGTGGTAATCGGGTGGGTATTCATGGGTGGACTCTGATCCTTGGAGCGAGCGAGAAGGTGTTCACCTATATTTATCCTGCTTTCGGCGCTCTAGCACGCTTGATTCAGTTGTTAGGGCTACTGGCAGGATGCCACAATGGCACTTTGTCGCGGCAGTAAGATCAGGCGGACCAAATGAATGGCCTTGGGCGTGGGCAGGACCAGGATTGCTTCATCGAGGAGCAGGTACGAACAGATCGATTGCACCAGCTGTTTCGCCAGTCATTCTCTGCAGTGTTCGGCAGTTATATGGCGGCCGCCATGCTGTGCTGGCTGTGCTGGGAACGTTTTGATCACCGGGTAATGCTGGTCTGGCTGGTGGTATTGGCCGGGACGTCGTTGCTGCGGGTGTGGATGTTCATGGACTGGTTTCGCTGCCCCAACAGTGAACGCACCCCCGCGCGCTGGGAGCGGCGCTATTGGGTAACGTTGATGTTGTCGGCCGGGGTCTGGGGCATCGGCGCATTCGTCCTGATGCCCACCGACGACCGCCTGTCCCAGGCCCTGGTGATGTTGTTCACCGTGGGCATGTCGGTCAGCGCAGTCTCGTGTTATTCGGCCTATCGCTACATGACCCTGGTCTCCATGGGCCTGGTACTGCTGCCGTGCACCCTGTGGCTGCTGTTTCAACCGTCGTCGATGCAAGTCGGCATGGCCCTGGCGGTGCTGGTGTTCTCTTCGTTTGTCGGTGGCGCCACGCGCAAGCTGTCGGATGCCCTGGAAAAAGCCTTTCGCCTGACCCGGCAAATGGAGCGTGCCCACAACATCTCCACCCGCGCCGCACAAACCGACGAACTCACCGGCCTGATGAACCGCCGGGCGTTTTTCGAGCATGCGCAGTTGCTCTACGAACAGTGCCGGCATAACCAGCAGCCGTTGTGCGCGCTGATGATGGACATGGACCACTTCAAGGACATCAATGACACCTACGGCCACCAGGCCGGGGACCAGGTGCTGCGTCAGATCGGCGGGGTGATCAGCGCATCGTTTCGCCAGGCCGATGTGTACGGGCGGCTGGGGGGCGAGGAGTTTGCGGTGCTGCTGCCGGATACGTCGCTGGAGACCGGGCGGGACATCGCCGAGCAGTTGATCAAGGCCATCGCCGGGCTGA
>NZ_JACARK010000296.1:0-1319 GCF_013386655.1 Pseudomonas sp. K5002
GCCACGGCAGCGTCGAGGGCGGTCAAGGCGGTGTCGGCGTCCAGCAGCGGGGTGCTGCCGATGATGACCGGCGTGTCACCGTCGGCACCGCGCAACTGCACCGGGCTGCGCACTTCGGCCAAGGGGCCGTTCCACACATGCAACTGGCCGCCGACCAGGTAATCACGTTGTTCGATGGGCGCCGCGAGCCGGAATTGCTCGGGAATCTCGGCGGCAGTGGGAAACAGCTGGGCGAGCAGGTTGTCGGTGGTCATGTCGCTACCCCTGGAATGGTTGCAAAACGTGACTAGAGATTCACCCATCAACGGCCCGTGTGGCAAGGGCTAGACGCATTAACCCGCGAACCTTGGAAAACCTTGAGCACAACCGTGAGCTCGCCGGGTAAACTGCGCGGCTTTCTTGAAGGAGTTCACATGAGTCAGTACCAGCCGGGCATTCTTGCCGCACCGGTGCCGTTGCAGGCACGCCATCTGTTTTTTGCCATTGAGTCGCTGGATGCCGTGCCTGCCGCACTGGATGCGCTGGTGCAGTTGGTGGACGCCAGTGCGGTGGTCGGTTTTGGTGAGCCGCTGGTCAATGCCCTTGGCGCCCGGATTGACGGGTTGCGGGCGTTCCCTCATGTGAGCGGGCCGGGGGCGGAGAATCCGTCGACCCAGCAGGCGCTGTGGGTCTGGTTGCACGGTGTGGATCGCGGTGAGTTGCTGTTGCGCAGCCGGGCGTTCGAGAAGGCCCTGGCGCCGGGGTTTGGTCTGGTGCAGATGACCGAGGGGTTTCGCTACAAGACCGGGTTTGATCTGACCGACTATGAGGATGGCACTGAGAATCCGCATGATGATGCGGCGGTGGAGGCTGCGGTGGCGCAGGGTGGTGCGAGTTTTGCGGCGATCCAGCAGTGGCAGCATGATCTGGATGGGTTTGCGGCGTTGCCAGCTCTGGAGCGGGACCACATTATTGGTCGGCGCCATGGCGATAATGAGGAGCTGGAGGACGCGCCGGAGTCGGCGCACACCAAGCGTACGGCTCAGGAGAGTTTTACCCCGGAGGCGTTTGTGGTGCGGCGGTCGATGCCATGGGCCGAGAATGGTCAGGCGGGGTTGATGTTCCTGGCGTTTGGGCATTCGTTTGATGCGTTTGAAGCCCAACTGCGCCGCATGAGTGGGCTTGAGGATGGGATTGTTGATGGGTTGTATCGCATTAGCAAGCCGTTGACTGGGGGGTATTACTGGTGTCCGCCGGTGCGTGATGGGCGGGTGGATTTGAGCTTGGTGCGCTGAGGTTTTTGTTCGGGGTACATATCCATTATTTAGGTAACGGCCGCC
>NZ_JACARK010000297.1:0-5237 GCF_013386655.1 Pseudomonas sp. K5002
GGGTTGTAGAACTTCTCGATGGATTCGCCCAAGTCCGGCACCGCGCTGCCGGGTGCCACGTTGCGGTCGCTGAGGTCTTGCCCGGCGCAAAAGCCGCGGCCTTCACCGGTCAGCAGCAGCACGCGCACGTCGGGGTTTTCCTGGACTTGCTTCAACGCTTGCTGGACTTCGCCGTGCATCTGCGTGTTGAAGCTGTTGAGCTGGTCGGGGCGATTGAGGCTGAGCAGGGCGACGCCGGCCTCGATGGAAAACAGGATGTGTTCGAAGTTCATGGTCGTGAGGCCCTCACGGTGCACGCTCGGCGGTCAGCCGGCTCATTATTGGATCGGCGTGGTCAGCCGGTTTTGCCGGAGTATAGCTTCAACGTGATACATAAATGCAACGATAAAATTGATTTGGTGTGTCTTGTTTTGAGTTTGATGAAAATGAACTGCTCGCTGTGCTGGTCGGTGAATACCTGATAAATCCCCTATTTTATTGGCTTTACGTCGATTATCAGCGGCACCGTATCAAGCCACGGCGACACATGATTCAAGCGATACGCTTTTTCAGCTTTGTGCTTGTAAAAATGATGTGATACAAAATAAGCCAAGATCGGCATCGCTTTGCGAATACGCCATAAAAGGAATCCCCATGACTTGCTACAGCCTCGACGGCCTGACCCCGGTGGTCGACCCCACGGCCTACGTCCATCCCTCGGCGGTACTGATCGGCGACGTGATCATCGGCCCCCATTGCTATGTAGGGCCGCTGGCGAGTTTGCGCGGCGACTTCGGGCGCATCGTCCTCGAAGAAGGCGCCAACCTGCAGGACACCTGTGTGATGCACGGCTTCCCGGACAGCGACACGGTGGTCGAGCGCAACGGCCATATCGGCCACGGCGCCGTGCTGCACGGTTGCCGGATCGGCACCGATGCGCTGGTGGGCATGAATGCGGTGGTGATGGACAACGCCCGTATCGGCGCTCGCTCATTCGTCTCGGCGGCGGCGTTCGTCAAAGCCGGTTTCGAGTGCCCTGAGCAGTCGTTGGTGATGGGCGCGCCGGCCAGCGTCAAGCGCAGCCTCAGTGATGAAGAGGTGCACTGGAAACAAACCGGCACCCGTGAATACCAGCGCCTGGCTCAGCGTTGCCTGGAGCAGATGCAGGAATGCGCACCCCTGAGCGCACCGGAAGCTGATCGCCCACGCATCAGCGACAGCGGCCTGCGGCCCAAGGGCAGATGAATCGCCTGCATCCCGACGCCGCTAAAAACGGTATATTTTCTCTTTTTGCCTCGGTACGCCCATGTCGTCACTGACACCCCTGAACCAACTGATTACCCGCTTCCAGGAGCAGACGCCGATTCGCGCCAGTTCCTTGATCATCACCTTGTACGGGGACGCCATCGAACCCCACGGCGGGACGGTGTGGCTGGGCAGCCTGATCCAGTTGCTCGAACCCATCGGCATCAATGAACGGCTGATCCGCACCTCGATCTTCCGCCTGACCAAGGAAGGCTGGCTGACCGCCGAAAAAGTCGGGCGCCGCAGCTACTACAGCCTGACCGGTGCCGGGCGTCGGCGTTTCGACAAGGCCTTCAAGCGGGTCTACAGCTCCAGCGTGCCGGCATGGGATGGCTCGTGGTGCCTGGTGATGCTCACGCAGTTGACCCAGGACAAGCGCAAACAAGTGCGTGAAGAGCTGGAGTGGCAAGGTTTTGGTGCGATTGCCCCGACCGTGCTGGCCTGCCCACGCAGCGACCGCGCCGACGTCAACGCCACCTTGCTCGACCTCGGCGCCCAGGAAGACACCATCGTCTTCGAAACCACCGCCCAGGATGTACTGGCCTCCAAGGCCCTGCGGGTGCAGGTGCGCGAGAGCTGGAACATCGAGGAGCTGGCGGCCCATTACAGCGAGTTCATCCAACTGTTCCGACCGCTCTGGCAAGCGCTTCGCGAGCAGGAACAGCTACAGCCTGCGGATTGTTTCCTGGCACGGGTCCTGCTTATTCATGAGTACCGCAAACTGCTGCTGCGCGACCCGCAATTGCCCGATGAATTGCTCCCCGGCGATTGGGAAGGCCGCGCCGCCCGCCAGTTGTGCCGCAATATTTACCGGTTGATTTACGCCAAGGCCGAGGAATGGCTGAACAGCGCGCTGGAAACTGCCGACGGCCCGTTGCCGGACGTTGGCGAAAGCTTTTACCGGCGGTTCGGAGGCCTGAAATAAGGAGCGACGCTGTTCAGGAGAACGGGTGGAGTAATGTGGCGTAGAGAATAAAAATAAGCCTGCGTGAGGCCTGAACATGATGTCTTCAATTGCACAGCGCTGTGATGGGTTCGACCAATGGATCCATCAGATCAATCAGATCTGTGGCGCATTCGATGGGCAGATCCTGGGGGATGGTTTTTCCGGGCAGATCTGCGAGTACCAGAGCGGCGCGCTGAAACTCAGCTTTGTCGACGCCTGCCAGGCGCGGCTGTTTCGTACCTCCAGCCAAATCGCGGCGGGCGAGGGCGGCAAGTACTTTGCCGTGTTCCAGCTCGACGGCACGGCCGGCATGGCCCAGGGTGACAGCAAGGCGCTGTTGCGCGCCGGCGACATTACCCTGATCGATGCGGCGCACCCCAGCGACTTCACCTACAGCGAGAATTCGCGGCAGTTGTCGTTGATCCTGCCGTCGTACCTGGTGGAGCAGACCTTGCGTTTCAACCCGGTCAAATGCGGGCACCGGATCGAGGCGGCGTCGCCGATGGCGATGCTGTCCCGGCAGCTGATTCTGGAGGCCACCCGGCAAGACAACCTGACCTTGCAGGAAAGCGAGGCGACGCTGGAGGCGATCATCAACCTGCTGCGCCCGGCGATCAGCCAGGCGGGCGAGGGCAGCGACGCCCATGAGCGAGTGTTCCGCAAGACGCTGGAGTGTATTGACCAGCACATTCGCTCCGAAGAGCTGTGCCCCGAGTGGCTGGCGCGGGAGGTGGGGATGTCGGTGCGCGGGCTGTACCGGATCTTTGCCCGCAAGGGCCTGGTGGTGGCACGGTACATCAAGAACCGACGGCTGGATTTGTGTGCTGAATCCCTGCGCCAATCCAGGGTGGAGGAAAAGCTTTCGGTGCTGGGGTACTCGTGGGGGTTTTCGGATTCGAGTTATTTTTCGACGGCGTTCAAGTCACGGTTCGGCATTGCGCCGGGTGAGTACCGCAAACAACACGCCTGATCAGGGGATACGCCGATCAAAAATGTGGGAGCGAGCAAGCCCGCTCCCACATTTGGATCGCGTTTCGTTCAGTTGGGCATTCCATCTTCAATCGCAATCCCTTGCGCCCGCATTTCCTTGATCAAACCCGCCCTTGTGCCCGGCAGATTGAGCATCGCTTTGTGCCGCAATTCAGTGACTTCCTCGGCGCTATAGGGCTTGTAATCCACCGGCGTACTCTTGCCCGCCATCCCGTCCGGACGCATCAGCCAGTTCAGCAAATCCGCCAGTTGCCCATCGTTCAGCGCCGACTGCGACATCCCCGGCACCCGTACCAAAAACTCCCGACCGCCCGGCACCTTCAGAAAGTTGCCGACAAACCCGGTCATCCTCGGTGTGTCGTTGGCCGCCGAGCCCATGCCGCTGCCCAGATGGCAGCCGGCACACTGCAGCTGATAGTTGGTCGCCACGCTGTACCCGGCCTGGGCGATCGGCGTTTGCGGCGACTCATTCCCCGGTGCGTGCTTCTGGTTTGGATTGGGAATGGCCCGAGCCTGGGCGAGCGGGGTGGCGAAGACACACATCAAGCTCAGCAAAAACAACGTACGCATGACAAGCCTCTTGCACTGACCTGTGGCGAGGGAGCTTGCTCCCGTTGGGCTGTGCTGCGGCCCCAAGATCTCTGGGCGCTTCGCACTCCAACGGGAGCAAGCTCCCTCGCCACAAGGGTGAGTTAAACCGCGACGCCGCGAATGATCGAGACCGTGCAGTGGTAGATGTGGGATTTGGCCGCCAGGCACCAGTTCACATCGTTGTTGTTGAACGGCCGGTACGCCGGTTCCTCACTGTCGTTACGCGTGCACGCGCACTGGGCGCAGCTTTGCTTACCGCAGCAGTCGTTATAGGAAATGATGTAGTCCTTGCCATCCGCCGGGTTGCGGCAGGTGCCGATCCAGGTCACCTGGGACGCCTCGGTGCCCGGTGGGCAGGAGGTCACCGAGCCGCCACAGCAACTGCACAGGAAACCGTCGATGGAGCAGTAGCGCCAGTAGTCGCAACTGTTCGGGTCGCCCGGGTCACCGGCTTTCGGGTTATCGGCAGCCAGCGCCTTGCTGGTGCGGTCCAGGGGCAGCAGCAGGGGCAACGCGGCGCCTGCGACCATCAGCGAACCCATACGGGCCAACAGTTTGCGTCGCGACGTGGTGTCGGCCAGGCGACGGGTCGAGCGCTCGAATAACAGATCCAGCAATTTCATGAGAGTCTCCCTGCCTTAATCAGTGGCTATGGCCGTGGCTGTGGTCGTGGGGCTGCGGCTGGCTGTTGAGGTATTCCTGCAGCGTCGCGCTTTTCAGGTGTTCGACTTCGAACAGGCTGTCCAGGTGCTCGCGGGAATTGACCAGGCCCTTGGCGCGCAAGGTGCCGCTCTTGTCGATCAGCGCGGCATACGGCAGCTTGCCGATCTGGTAGGTCATGCCGACTTCCGGGCCGACCACGTAGGTGACGTCGTCCAGCTTGTGTTCGGTGATCAGCGCGTGCTGGGCTTCCATGTCGCCGTCGCTGATAAACACCACATCGAGTCGGTCAGCCTGTTCCCTGGCGATGGACTTGATCGCCGGCAACAGGGATTTGCAGATCGGGCAGGTGGGCGAGAGGAAGAACAGCAACTGGTTCTTCTCACCGGCATAGCCGAAGTTCACCGGGCGGCCTTTACGGTCGGAAGCGGTGACTTGCGGGGCCGGCTCATTCACCGCCACGCCCTTGTCGACCATCAGTGCGCCGGCCGGGGCGATGCGCCCGTGCAGCACACCAATCTGGCGCACCAGGCCCATCACGGCAAACGCCAGCGCCAGCAGCAGTACCCACAGCAGTACGTTGGAAACAATAAGGCCTTCCATTGATCACCTACCAATCAGTTTGAGCAGAAGAGGGGAGTTCGCCAGCAGGCCATCGGCTGCGGCGTAAATCAGCAGCGCGACGGCGCTGGCGGCGACGGTGACGAAGCCGTCGAAAAAACCCAGGTCACGGGCAATCGGCAGCACGCTGGCCAGCAGGGCCACG